>NZ_JBHXNP010000157.1:0-15019 GCF_042719495.1 Streptomyces sp. NPDC058525 | reverse complement strand
GGCTGCACACCTACAATCACCACCGCGGACACACCGCACTCGCAGGCAAACCACCCGCCAGCCGTGTCCCCAACCTCACCGGGCAATACACCTAGTCCCCGCCCAGCAGGTCGCATGACCGCCCGCCTTGTCAGGATTTCTGGCGTTGCGGCTTTGCGTCGTCGACTACCAGGTTTCCTGTTGTGTGCCCGGCTGCCATGTACTGGAGGCGATTCCGAGGTCCTTTCGCATCTCGTCCCTGGCCGCGGTCAGCCGACCCCACAACTCACCTCTGAGTATGTCCAGCTCTTGCAGAGCGGCCTCTCGATCCGAGGTACCCCTTCGCAGCCCCTGGACAAGGCCGTACATCTGTCGAAGGGACCCGTTGACCGCTCCCAGGGCAACGAGTACCTCGTCAGACACACTCATCTGTGCTTCCGCGTGCTGCGCAACATGGGCCGCCCAGACGCTGTCCATTTCAGTAGTGGTCTCCGGCTCGAACCGCCCGGCATCGCGGAATTCGACGATGCACGACACCATCGCGTCTCTGGCACTGCGAGCAGCGGCGTTGAACCTGGCGTAAGACGCTCGTCGCCCCTCAAGGAGCTGGGTGTCCCAAGCGTGCTTCCGATCCTCCAGCCGATCCCCCTCCGTCGGCTTTCCTGCCGTACCCGCAACCCTCATTTGTCGGCCCAGGCAACCCCCCGTCTGACGCTGCCCGGGCCGGTCTGGTAGTTAGTTGATGTGGGTGGCGATGGTTCGTGCGCAGGCCAGGGATTCGGTGTGTGTCGTGTTCACCTCGAGGTCGTAGAGGACGCCCTGGTGGACTGCATCCGCCTGCGCTGCGGCCATGCCCTGGATGCGGTCTCCTCGTGCGATCTCACGGCCGGCGGCGACCGTGCTCTCGCACCTGACGCCGACCCACAGCACGGCCAGTCCGCCCAGAGCCTTTTGCCACCGTTGCTGGGATGCTGCTCCGCCGAGGAAGACTTCGTCGATGATGATCCTGGCGCCTGCGCGGGCCATCGCCACGACGCCTTCCATCCAGGCTGCCTCCAGTGCCCGGAAGTCCGGCCCGACGCTCACGCCGCCATCTGCCGCGAACACGATGCCCTCGTCCGACGCCTGCATCCTCGCGGGCATAGCGTCGACGAACGAGTCGCAGCCGAATGCCAGCCATGGATCCGGCAGTACGGCTTGCAGGCACCGTACGATGCCTGACTTTCCCGAGCTGGAACCACCGTTGAGAATGATCACCTGAGTCGTCACCGCGCCACGGTATGGCGTCTCCTACGCGGCACGCAGTGAATATCGGCCACGTGCTGATCCGCTGCCGCAGTCCGGAGTCGTTCTGTTCTGGCGCCTGCCACGCACGGGGGCGCCGTGCGTGACCAGGGCGGCAAGCAGTGCGGGGAGAAGGGGTCAGATGGGGCGGACCTGCTGCGCCTGGGGGCCCTTGGGGCCTTGGCCGGTGGTGAACTCCACCCGCTGGTTCTCCTCGAGCGACCGGAACCCGGACGCATCGATCTCGGAGAAATGCACGAACACGTCCGGAGTACCGTCATCCGGCGAAATGAACCCGAAGCCCTTCTCCGCGTTGAACCACTTCACAGTTCCCTGAGCCATGACACGCCTTCCCGATCCGCCCCGGCCCGCGAATTCCGCGGCCGGCAGCAAACCGATACTCCCCCGCGCCGCGCAGGCGAAAACAGCACCCGGGAGTGAACGGGACGAGGGCGAGTACGACCGACCACTGCCCCTGGGGTCACCTGCGTTTCGAGTACCGCTTCCCTCAGGAGGTGGCCGTTGTTTCGGCTGCGAGTGCAGCCATGTCGCGTGTCTTCACCCTCGATCACTCGACGGCCCATGGTGGGTGGGAAGGGTGCCTGCATGTACTTTTCCCACATCTGGGAGAGCAGGGCCAGGTTCGGTTCGGTCATGTTCGAGATCATGCCTCGGCGGCCGGAGGGATCGATTCTCGGCCTCTGCCTAGGTCTTGGGTGTCCATCGGGTGTCGGATGGGGTGTGGCGTTCCAGGGCGTGGCGGAGCTTCTGCTTGATGGTTTCGGGTGGGGGTGCCTGGGTCTCTTCCTGTGTGTGGACGAGGCGGGCCGTGCTCACGCGTATGTGGCACTCGCGGTGACGTTGCTTCAGGTGGACGAGCCAGGTGCCGTCCGGGGTGAGGAAGGCCCGGCGGGCAGGGCTGTCCCCTGGAGTCGCGTAGTTCGCCAGGAAGGACGGCATGTAGGTCAGGGCCGCGTCCTCTGCCACGGCCAGGGCCTGGTCCTCCGGGCCGGCCACGGGGTGGCTGGCGGACAGGGTCCAGCGGTGCAGTTTCAGGACGACGCCGTCAGCACTGCGAGTCGTTCGGGTGTCCTCCTCGATGAGGACGTACCACTGGGCGGTAGTCATGGCCGGAGCCTAGACCGGTGGACCGAGGACCTGGATTCTGTGCCGGTCGCCGGGTGGGTCTCCATGAGGGCGGGGTTCGGAAGACCTTTCAGCGTCGCGGGGGGGGCGTGACTTCGAGGTTGACTCGTTTTGGAGGCGGGATAGAGATTGGGGTGAGGCGTTGCGTCCGGTCGCGTACGTCTGTCACTACGCGTGTGTTGTTGGTGTGGGCATGCATCCGCTGTCGGCCTTCCTCTGGGATTCGCAGGGCAACGGCGGTCAGAGTTGGGAGCCGCCGGAGGCATCGAGGCGTTGGCCGGTGATCCACCGGGAGTCCGGGGACGCGAGGAAGGCCACGATGCCGGCGATGTCGGCGGGCTCGCCGATGCGTTCGAAGACGGACAGACGGGCCAGGTCTTCGGCTGCCTCGGGGGTGGTGCGGAGTTTGGCGTTCATGTCGGTCGCAACGAAGCCCGGAGAGACGGTGTTGACCGTGATGCCGCGGGGTCCGAGCTCCTTGGCGAGGGTGAGGGTGAGGGTGTCCATCGCGCCCTTGCTCATGGAGTACACGACGGACTTCGGGTAGGCGATGCGAGTGGCGGCGGAGGAGATGTTGACGATCCGCCCGCCTTCCCGCATGCGGGTGAGGCCTTCCTGAATGATGAAGAGGAGTGCCTTGACGTTGACCGAGAAGATCTTGTCGATCAGTTCCGGGGTGACTTCGTGGATCCTCGCCGAGCCGCTGACGGCAGCGTTGTTGACAAGGATGTCAAGCCCGGGCTCGATGCCGAGGCGGGCCAGTTCCGAGTCCAGGGTGGCGTAGAGGGCCTGGGCGTCGCCGGGGACGCCGAGCGGGGCGCGGAGGGGGAAGGCGTTGCCTCCGGCAGCGCGTATGGAGGTCACGACGTCGTCGGCCGCGGCGCTGTTCTGTCCGTAGTGGACCACCACGAGCGCGCCGTCGGAAGCCAGGCGTTCGGCGATACCGCGGCCGATGCCGCGACTGGCACCGGTGACCAGCGCGGTTCGGCCCGCGAGCCGGCCGGCCGCGGTTTTCGCCTGGGTCTGCGGCTTCGGGGAGTCGGGCCGGGGTGTGGGGGAGTACGTCAAGGTATGCGCCGTTCTGGACCTGAGCCTGGTGGGCTCGTGGTCGATTGCATGACTGGTTGTCGACCAAGCCTACGGATCTACCGCAGTAAAATCCCGGACGTCCGGTTTTTCGAGATGATCGGTGGACTGATGACCGAGCCGAGCCTGCTGCGGGGAGCACCGCTCCGAGTAGTGATCACCGGCGCCACCGGCTTCATCGGTACGGCGGTGATGTCCGAACTCGCCCGGGTAAGGGACGAGGAGCCGGACTCCGCCTCGCTGCACCTGCGGGTGGTGGGCCGGGTGACCTCGGAAGCGGCCGGGTCTGCCGACGAGTGGGTCCGGGCCGACCTGTCCGATCCCGGGTCCTTGCCCGAATGCTGTGCGGGAGCCGATGTGCTGCTCCATCTGGCTTCGGTGATCGGCTCCGACGAGCGTCAGTGTGCCGCGGTCAACATCGAGGGGACCGCGGCGTTGATGGCGCAGGCGCGCAGGGCGGGTGTCGGGCGGATCGTCCACCTGTCCACCGCGGCCGTCTACGGCCGGGGACCTCATCGGGGGATTCCGGTGGACGGTGTCGCTCCGGCGCCCGTCTCGGTCACCAGCCGGACGCGTCTGGCGGGGGAAGGGCCTGCGTTGGCCGCGGGGGCGGTGGTGCTTCGGCCCAGTCTGGTGATCGGCGCCGGCGATCGGTGGGTCGTGCCCGGGCTGGCTCGGCTGATGGAGGCCACCGGCGCCATGTGGGGAGGTGGGCGCGCTCTGCTGTCGCTGGTTGCGGTCGGTGACCTCGCTCGGCTCATCGTGCGTCTCGCGCTCGGCCAGGGCCCGGACGGGGGGAGCGTCTGGCACGCCAGTCATCCGGAGCCCGTGCGTACGGGCGCTCTGGTGCGGGCGCTCACCGGGCGGGGGGTTCTGTCGCCGGTGGACCGGGACCTCTCCGAGGCGGAGTGCCTGGAGCGGCTGGTGGCCTCGGGTAGCCGGATGAGCCCGCGCCAGTTCTGGATGCTCGCGCAGGACCACTGGTACGACAGCGCGGGGATCTGGGAGGCGGCCGGCTGCCCGCCCGGGCCCGGGCCGTTGGCCTGCCTGGACGGGGCGGCGGTTTGGTATCGGGAGTACCTGGGGCGGCCGGGCTCTGGGTGAGTGGGCCGTCGTCTGGTGGGGTTCGGTCCCTGTTGGGTTTTCGGGGTTCTCTGGCGATTGGTGGCTTCCCGGGTGTTCGGTCCCTGGGTGTTCAGTCCCTGGGTGGGTTTTTTGGGGGTGGGGCCCTCCCTCGGGGCTCCCTCCCTGACAAGGGGCTGAAGGGCGGTTCGGACCCTTCGGTCCCTGTGCCTTCAGTCACTGCATAAACCTGCAGGTCAGCGGGGTGCGCTCAGGGACTGAGGGACTGAAGGGACTCAACTTCGTAGTTATGAGCCACATATACACATGCGGTCTTCTTATATGCGCGCGCATACACGCACACACATGAGGACTGGAAGTAGTCATTCTGAGTCCCTTCAGTCCCTGAGTCTTGGCTTGTACGTCTCTGACCTGCATGTTTGTCCAGGGACTGAACGTGGAGGGACTGAACGAGGGTCTGGGGCTTCAGTACCTGGGGATGGAACCGTTCTATATCGGTCATTTTGGGCTTGAGGGGGGGTGGTGCGGCGTCTTCGTGGGGGGTGCGACACGCCCGGGAGTGCAGTGGGGTGGAAGAGAGAACGTGGGGGGACGTACCGGCGTAGAACCTCAGGGACCGAGGGACTGAAGGGACTCAAGTCTCGATACAGCGGACATCGAGCCCGACCGGCCGGTACCTCTGCGGTAATCTCCGAGATAGTGAATCTTCAGTCCCTCTGGTCCCTGAGGTGCAGGGTCCGGGACGGGAGGAATCGTCCCTAACCGCGCGTCAAGGAAGAGCCAGTGCCCGTCTATTCCGAGCATCCGTCACGAGATGTGACTGGCGGGACGGCACTGGACGTGGCGGTCTGGATGGCCTCGCAGGGGTATCCGGTCCACCCGCTGGCCCCAGGGACCAAGACGCCGGCCCCGAACTGTGCCGACTGCCGGGGGAGCCGCCATGCCCCGCAGGACTGCTTGTGCCCCTCGCAGGGCCGCTGGTGCCACGGTTTCCACGCCGCCACCACGGACCTCCGTACGGTGCGCCAGTGGTGGCAGGCCGAGCCCGGTTTCGGGATCGGGGTGTCGTGCGGGCCTGCCGGGCTCGTGGTCATCGACGTCGACGCGCACACGGAGACCCTGCCCGACCGGCAGCGGCTGCTGCCCGGCATCCCCATCGACGACCGCGTCGACCTGACCGGACTGCAGAGCGGATTCGACACCTTGGCGCTCCTGGCCGCGTACCGTTCCCGGCCCAACCCCTGCGAGGACACCTCGACCCTGCGGGTGCGCACCCCGTCCGGAGGGATGCACGTCTGGTACCGGGCGCCGCGCGGCGGCCCGGGGTTCCGGTGTTCCAGCGGCTCGAGTTCCAAGGTGGCGCTCGCCTGGCAGGTCGATGTCCGTGCCGTCGGCGGCTACATCGTCGCGCCCACGACGCGCACGGCCGCCGGTGTCTACGAGCCGCTGCCGGGGGCCCGGCTGCCCGCCGCCCTGCCGCTCTGGCTCGCCGCCGAACTCTCCCGTACCGGCCACACGGTGGAAACGGCCGCTGTGGCCCCCGTAGCGGCCTCAGAGGGGCCTGTGAGGGCTTCTGCGGGGCCCCCGCGAGGTCGTGGCCCCCGGCAGGCCGGGCGGCGCGTGCTCGGGTCCCTGCTGGACGAGGTGCGGGCCTGCGGGGCCAGTCCTGAGGGCACCGCGTTCAGCGAGAAGCTCAACAGGGCCGCCTTCACGGCCGGGGGGCTGGTCGCCGGGGGCCATCTCACCGCCGGGGAGTGCCGGCAGCTGCTCCTGGAAGCCGCCGACCACGCACGACCCCACCAGCCGCGCCGGAACGTCCTCATCGTCGAGGCAGGGCTCCGCGCCGGAAGCGACCGACCGATCCACCCCAAGGAACGCCCATGAGCAGCGCCGGAAGCACGGGGTTCAACGCCCAGGCCGCGGCCGAACAGCTCGCCGCGTTCACCACGGAGGCCGCCGCGCCCACGGGCCGGCGGCTGCCCGCGCAGCCGAAGCAGGGCGGAGCACAGGCGGCCGGGGGCGGCAGCGACTTCATCTCGTCGGGCCTGCTGCAGAACCTCACCGACCGCGGCAACGCCAAGCTGTTCGCCCACCTCCACCACAACCGGTTCCGGCATGTGGAGGGACTGGGCTGGTACGTGTGGGACGAGTACAGGTGGAAGCGCACGGGCGGGGAGAAGGCCGCGATCTGGGCGGCCGGCGACATGGCGGAGGACCTGCCCGTCCACGACGCGCGTGGTTTCTTCACCGACCGGGAGCTGGCGCACCACCGCAAGCGGGCCATGTCCACGTCGGGGGTGAAGGCCATGCTCACCCAGGCGAAGGCGTCGCCCGAGCTCGCGCTGGACCCGGACACCCTGGACGGCGACAAGTACGCCCTGTGCACCCCGGCCGGTGTCGTGGACCTGCGTACGGGCGATCTGCACAAGCCCGACCCGACCCGGGACCTGCACTCGCGCGCCACGCACCTGGCGCCGGAGGCCATGCCGACGCCCCGGTTCCACCTGTTCCTCAAGCAGACCTTCGGCGACGACGACAAGGGCAAGGAGATGATCAACTTTCTTCATCTCCTGCTCGGCTACTCCATCACCGGTGACGTCGGCGGCCAGGTCCTGCCCTTCCTCTACGGGGTCGGCGCCAACGGCAAGTCGGCCCTGCTGGACGTGGTGATCAAGATCCTCGGCGACTACGCGGACGTGGCCCCGCCGGGCTTCCTGATGGAGCGCGGCAAGTTCAACGAGCACTCCACCGAGTTGACCGAACTCCACGGCCGGCGGCTGTTCGTCTGCAGCGAGCTCAAGCCGCACGACAAGTTCGACGAGGCCCGCGTCAAGCTCCTGACGGGTGGTGACCGGCTCAAGGCGCGGCGCATGCGGCAGGACTTCTTCAGCTTCGAGCCGACGCACAAGCTGTGGCTGCTGGGCAACCACCGTCCCGAGGTCGGCACCGGCGGTCACGCGTTCTGGCGGCGGATCAGGCTGATCCCCTTCGAGAAGGTCGTCCCCGACCACCGCAAGATCGACAACCTGGCGGAGGCGCTCGTCCAGGAGGAGGGGCCGGGCATCCTCCACTGGATGATCCAGGGGGCCAAGGCCTATCTCGCGGGCAAACCGGCGCTGACCGGGCCGAGTGTGGTGCGTACGGCCACCCAGGCGTACGCCACCACCGAGGACCACATCGGGCGGTTTCTCGGCGAATGCTGCACGACCGGGGCGGATCTGCCCGATCCTCGAGACCTCAAGGTCGAGCAGGGAGCCCTCTACCGCGCCTACAGTGCCTGGTGTCTTGACGGTGAGGGGCTGCGTCCTGCGACCACGCGCGCGTTCGCCACGCGCATCCGCGCCGAGGTCGGCGTCGCCTCGCCCAATGAGATGCTCCGTTCGAACGGGCAGAAGTTCTATCCCGGCCTGGCCCTCCTCGCCGACGAAGAGCCGACGCCGCGCGAGGCGAACAGGGCAAGCACGACCTGACTGGCCGACGTGTGCCCCCGCCCCGGGGCGGGCACGCCTACGATGGACAAGGACGATGAACAGACCCACCAGTCGGCTGTGGCCCGCAGGGCCCTGTCGCATACCGGAATCGGCGCCGTTCGCGGCGTGGAGGAACCAGGGGCCCGGAAGGGCCGACGTGAACGAGGAAGGACCCAGGCCATGAGCTCGCTACTGACAGCAAGCGATCTCGCCCACGAGGACAAAGTGGTGTGGCTGGAGGACCCCGAAGAGCTCGACTACGTGCGCCAGGCCCTGGACAAGACTCCCCGCCGCAGGGGGAAGCCGCGCTACCACCGTGACGGGCGCATGATCGGCTTCACCGAGCTCGGTGACACCGCCGAGGCGGACCCGGACAGCGGTCTGCAGAAGCGGCGCGTCTTCTACCTCCTGCCGCACGACCGGGACGCCGAGCCGCACGGCCTGTACCGGGAGGGCGCGCCGGGCGAGGCCGTCGACCCGCGGACGATCGAGCCCCGGCAGGTCGGCAGGAAGACGGAGCGCTCGCAGCGCGGGCTGTCCACGCCGACTGTTGCCTGAATTCGGTCCCTTCGGTCCCTCTGGTCCCTTGGGTCCCTGCCGGGCGGGTTTCGGGCCCTGCCGGGGATCCGCGGTTTCCGTCGGGGCGGGGTGGCCGGGAGTGTTCGAAGGCAATGGCGAATTTCGGTCCCTTGAGTCCCTTCGGTCTCTTCGTGTGCGGGTCCCGTGTCGTGTGCCCGCCGGCCGCCCCGCGTCGTGTCAGAAGGCGAAGTCGACGTAGTCGATGTCCGTGAACTCGACCAGGAGGCTCGTCGCGCGGGCGCCGTTGTCCTTGAAGTAGATCTCCTGGAGGGCCTCGGCCGCGATCTCGCGCAGCCGGGCCTCGGCGGCGCCGGACTCCTGGGCGGCGAAGAGGCGGGCCGCGTACTCCGGGGGCAGGTGCTGGGTGATGCGGCGCATGCGGCCGTCGTCGGTGGTGCCGGGGGCCGCGGTGAAGCCGAAGCGGGCGCGGGTTTCGATGACCAGGCCGGTGGCCGTCGCGGCCCGGTCGCGGGCGCGCTTGCGGACCAGGGGCTGCCAGCGCCTGCGCACCTCGGTCTCCAGGCGGGTGGCGAGTTCGGGCTTGGGCTGCCTGATCTGGTTCTTGACGTAGCGCTCGACCGTGCGTTGGGAGATGCCGAGGGCGGTGGCGACGGCCCGGGTGGTCTTGAGCTGTTTCAGCAGGAAGCGCATCTGGGCGCCCGCCGACTTGGGGATCGGGCGGGTGAAGTGCAGTGTGTCGGCCTTGGTGAGGCTGTCGGAGATCTCTGACATGGATTACTCGCCGTCTGCCGCTGCGTCGTGGCCCTTGATGTGGCGGGCGGGGTTGAGGTGTTCGTCGAGCATCTGGACGGCCCAGAGCAGGCTCTGGGTTCCCTCGTGCTTGACCATGCCGGGGCTGACGCCGATGCGGAAGCCGCCGGGGAGGGGCTTGCCCTCGGGGGTGCGGGGGAGGAAGTCGAGGGGGCTCGGGCCGTCCGAGAGGTAGACGGCGCAGTCCGAGAGGACCGCGACGGGGTGCAGGCCCGCGGTGGTGGCGAGCTTGTTCATCTTGCGGTGCATGTTGACGCGGGCCGTGGCGATGACCGCGGCGCGGATGTCGGGGCGCCAGGTGGGGCGTTCGAGGGCGGGCCAGCGTTCGCCGGGGCGGTAGCCGGCGCCCTGGGGGCGTTCGCGGAGCTTGCCGATGCCGCCCTTGACGGTGGACTTGATCGCCGAGAGGACCGCTGCGGGGACGGGGCCTTCGTGCTCCGAGCGGGCCGCCATCGCCTCGAGGAACGCCTCCTCGGTGAGGGCCGGGGTGATGCCGAGGTCCGCCATCGTGGCCATGTAGGCGTCGCGGAGCCGGGTGTACCAGGCGTCGAGGTAGGGGCCGTGGTCGAGGCGGAGCCAGGCCTCGGTGGGGTGGACCTCGTGGCCGAGCTCCTGGGCGTAGGCGAGGGTCGGGGTGGCGTACCAGGCGGGGCCGGCCGGGGGCTTGCCGTGGGGGGTGAAGGGGCTCGGCAGCCGGGGGTCGAGGGAGAGGGAGGAGAGGTCGGCCAGCCAGCAGCCGGGGGTCTTCGGGTCGAAGCGGGGGCTCGTACGGTGCGTTGCGGGGCCCAGGCCCACGGTGAGGCGGTTCGCGGCCGCGGCGAAGGCCATGTTCACGTCGATGCCGACGGCGTGGGTGCGGGCGCATTCGGCGTCGGTGAGGAGCTCCGGGTCGCGGATCCAGTCGTACGCCTCCTCGTCGAGGACCTGGTCCGGGGTGCGCTGGTGGGAGCGGGGGTAGAGGGCGGCGACCACCGGGTGCTCGTCGGGGGCCTCCGGGGGAGCGGGGTCGACGGGCTGGGTGAGGGAGCCGGCGACGGGGGCGGACTCCCAGGTGTTGGTCACGGGGTTGCGGGCGGCGCGGGTCGGGGGGCGCAGGGCCGTCATGAGCTCGAGGCCGGTGACGGCGGTGGAGCCGCGGGGCGTGAGGACGCGGGTGGCGTAGGTGGTGAGGAGCGCGGCGAGGTCGGGGGCTGGGAGGTCGGCGGTGTCCTCGCCCCAGGCGCGCGGGTCGAGGGCGCCCCAGGGGAGGACGGCGAGCTGGACGCACTGGCGGCCGGTGGTGGGGGTGGCCGGCCGGTAGATGCGGGCCCAGGGGCCGAAGCCGCGGCGGGTGAGCTGCCACTTGTTCTTGGTGAGCTGCTTGATGACGGGGTGGTTGTCGGGGAGGTGGAGGCCGCGGCGGTCCTCGAGGGTGAGTGGCAGGCCGAGCTGCTCCACGGCGGCGGGGGTGAGGACGAGGAGGGGGTCGCCGTCCCTGCCGTTGCGGTGGAGGCGGGGGGAGCGGAGGTTCGCGGTGGGGCCGAGGGCCCAGGTGATGAGGGCGGGGAGGTCCTTGGTGGGGTGGTCGAGGATGAGGCCGCCGGTGGTGTGGGCTTGGCCGGTGCCGTCCAGGACGGCTAGGGGGGTGGGGCTGCCGGGGGTGGGGGCGGGGGCTTGGGTCCGGGCGGGGGCCGGGGCGGGGGCGGGGGCCGGTGTCGGGGCCTGCGGCGCTGTTCCCCTACCCGCCCCTTCCCGAAACTGGGGCTCCGCCCCAGACCCCGCGGGGGTGGGGGTGGCTGCGACTGCGTCGGCGGTGGGGGCTGGGGGCTGCGCCCCGGCGCCGGTGGGGGGGAGGGGGTGCGGGGGTGCGGGGGGTGCTTCGGCGTTAACGGCGTTAACGCCGTTAATGGGGGCCGCGGGTGTGGGGGCGTTAACGGCGTTAATGGTGGGGGTCGGCTCCGGGGGAGTCTCGGCGTTAACGGCGTTAATGGGGTGGAGGGTGGAGAGGCCCTCCAGGAGGCGGGCGTAGGCCGCGCGTTTGGGGGGGCGGGGGGAGGTGCGGCCCGTTTCCCAGGAGGTGACCGTTTCGCGGCGGACGAGTAGGGCCTTGGCGATCTGGTCCTGGCTCAGGCCCGCTGCCTCGCGGAGGCGCTTGCGTTCGTCCGGGTCCGGGAGCGGGTCCTGGGCGGCTTCCTCGAGCAGCGCGTCGACCGCTGCGAAGAGGCTCTCTTGTTCGTTCGGCATGGGTACCTCCGAGCGCAGCCTATGCGAATCGCACCGCTGAACGCACATGAAACACACGTGGGGGCGTTAACGGCGTTAATGCCGTCAGCGCCCCCGGCGTGGGTGGTGCCCTTCAGATGCGGCTCATGAGGAGTTCCGTGACGGCCTTGAGGTCGTCCGGGGTGAGGTGGGCCGTGAGGGCGTCCGCGATCGTTTCCGGGGAGATCGTGGAGATGGTGATGCGGGGGGTGGGGGTGGAGGGGGTGGGTGCAGTGGGTGGAGCGGGGGTGGAGGGGGTGGGGGAGGGGGGAGGGTTAACGGCGTTAACGGCGTTAACGGGGTGGGGGGTGCGTTGGCGGGGGGGATTGACCGTGTGGAGGGTCTCTTCCGCGGCGGCTTCCTGGGCCTCCTGGGGGAGGCGGCCGATGCGGCGGGCCGGTTCGACCTTGAGCTCGCCCGTCTCGACCTTCTCCTGAAGGGTCGGGGTGAGGTTGAGGAGGGTCAGGCGCTGGGAGACCCAGGCGGCCGTTTTGCCGAGGCGCTTGGCGACCTGGGCCTGGGAGCCGTGGACGTCGACGAGTTCCTGGAGGGCGCGGGCCTGGTCCATCGGGGCCACGTCCACCCGGTGGACGTTGGCGATCAGGGCCGATTCGAGGATGTCGGCCGCTGATGCGGACAGGGCGTCGTTCACGTGGATGTGCAGGGTCTTGAGGCCGGCCAGCTGGGCTGCCGCCAGGCGGCGGTTGCCGTCGATCACGACGTACGGGGCGCGGCCCAGGCCGTCGGTGGCGCCCGGGTGGGCCTCCATGAAGGCCATGCGGGTGGCGACGGCGAGGGGCTGGAGCTGGCCGCGGGCGATCAGGGACTGGGCCAGCTCGTCGATCTCCGTGAGGTCTTCGCGGAGGTTGAAGGGGTTGTGGGCGAGGGCCTCGATGGGGACCTCGGACGGGGGGACCACACCGGAGGTGGGTGCGCCGGTGGCCTCCGCAATCGCCGCGCGGCGGGAGCTGACGCCGACCGGCTGGGCTCGGGCGAAGGATGCCGAGACTCCGAGTTTGTCGGCCTTGCTGCTCATGAGATCTCCCGGGCGAGGGCGCGCAGGGCGACCGCTTGGTCGCCCTTGGGGGCGTAGACGAAGAGGGGCTGCTTCACGCGGACGGCTTCGCGCTGTTCCTTGAGGTCGGGCACGATGGCGACGACCCGCGGATCCTTTATGTCCATCCAGGCCTGGAGGGACGAGGTCGCGATGTAGCCGCGGCGGCCGTCGTAGAGGTTGACGACGAGGCCGAGGTAGTCGATGTCGAGGCTGAGGTCGTCGCGCAGGTCGTTGATCTGGGAGGTGAGGAGGTCGTAGGCGTCGGCCGAGGAGTCCTCCGCCTGTACGACGATCAGCGCGCCGGAGGCGCCCGGCTGTTCGGTGTCGCGGCGGCGCCCGTAGTAGATGGCGGCGTCCATGCTGAGGCCGAGGCTCGGGGGGCAGTCGACGAGGATGACGTCGTAGTCGGACTCGACGGGGGCCAGGGCGCGTTCGAGGGCGGCTTCGCGGGCGCGGACGGTGGAGAGGCGGACGTCGAGGAGGAAGGCGTCCGTGCAGGCGGGCAGGATGTGCAGCCGGTCGCCGAACCGCTCGTCCGTGATGGGGACGATCAGGTCGGACAGGGGGCCCTTGGCCTCGCCGGCCATGTGGCAGGTGAGGCTGTCGCCGCCGATCGGGAGGGGCTGCTGGCCGAGCTGCTTGGTGAGGTGGCCCTGCGGGTCGAAGTCGATGAGCAGGACGCGCATGCCCAGGCCCGGGAGGTCTTCCAGGTCCAGGGGGTTGGCGACCGGGGCCGGGTCGGGGTGCTGTTCCTCGTCCGCCGCGAGCCGGGCGAGCTGGCGGGCGATGCGCACCGGGTGGAGGCTGGCGGGGTCCTCGGCGAGGGCCTCGGCCGTGCCGGCGGTGATGGCGGTCTTGCCGACTCCGCCCTTCTGGTTGCACACGATGATGCGGCGTACGACGGAGGGCCGCTTGACGGTCGGGGCCGGGTTCAGCTCCAGCCAGAGGCTGACGGCCTGGGCGAGTCCCTGGATGAGGGAGACGCCGCGGTGCCTGGAGTCGGTGCGGAAGGACTCCCACTGGCCGGCGGGGAGCCAGGTGGAGAACGATTCGGCGCCGGAGGTGTCGACGGGGGAGGGGGCCGAGGCGAGGGCGCTCCAGTGGCTGATCCCCTGGTGGACGGCATCCTGGATGTCCACCCGCAGTTGGGCGGTGCGGATTTTCAACTCCTGGCGCAGCCACGGGGGAAGTTTGGAGACGACCTTCTCTCGGTCGCTCTGAGACGAGGGTGAAGTCATGGGAGGGACTTTACTAACGTTCAGGGGTGCGTGTGGGCGCCACGCTTGGGTTTTGCTAACGAACTAGCGCGCTTTTGACTCCGAATGCGCGACAGGGCGGCCTCGCACACGCCGTAGCGAGCACCCCCGTGGTTCACCACGGCGTATGCGAGGCCGCCCTGGAAACGCCGTCAGGCGGGCAGAGCGAGTTCGGCCCGGCACTCGGGCGAGCCCGCCGGGTCGAACTGGGAGATCCTGTCTGCAGGGACGATCCCGGGCAGCACCAGGTTCCACAGGTCGACGACCCGGGCGTGGAGGTCGTCACGGCCGGTGCGGACGTGCGAGGTGACCTGGATGCCGGTGAACGCGCCGACCAGGAAGGTGGAGACGTCCTTCACGTTGAGCGACGGCAGGACGTCGCCGCGTTCCTGGGCCGGTGTCAGACAGCTGATGCAGGTGTCGATCCAGGTGTTGTACGGGGTGGGGTCGGGGCGGGTGAACGAGCCGAACTCGACGACCAGCCGGATGCCGGCCCGGATGCGGACGTTGGTGCGCAGCCCGAAGGCCATCTGGTGGGTCAGGTCGATGGCCGTCTGGAGCCCGGGGTCCTCGATGGCGGGGACGTCCTGGGAGACCTGGAACTGCTCGTCCATCAGGGTGCGGGCGAGGGCTTCCTTGGACTGGAAGTGGAAGTACAGGGCGCCCTTGGTGACCCCGGCGTGCCGGACCACGTCGCTGAGGCTGGTGCCGTCGAAGCCGGCGCGGTCGAAGGCGATGGCCGCGCCGTGCAGGATCGCCTGCCGGGTGATTTCCGCCCGTTCCTGCCTGGCCCGTGCCACGTGTGCGTCTCCTGATGGGGTGGTGCGGGATCGGCTCCCGCGGGATCAATGTAGTCAGGTCGCGGCTAAAAAAACCAGTCGACAGGTACTTTTTAGCGCGCTGGGGGGCGTGGGGGCGTTAACGGCGTTAACGGTCCCGGCTCGGAGGGGGAGGGCGTTAACGGCGTTAACGGCAATGCCGTTGACATAGGGGTGATTTGGCGGTTCAACGGATAGCAGGGGGTGGTGTCCGATGGCTGCTCGGGTGGTGGATCGGATCGGGTTGGG
>NZ_JBHXNP010000156.1:0-15425 GCF_042719495.1 Streptomyces sp. NPDC058525 | reverse complement strand
CGGTGGTGCTGGAGTGGGCCCGGTGGGCTGAAAGATCGGGGCTCCGCCCCGGACCCCGCGCCTCAAACGCCGGCGGGGCTGGATCCTGCCCGGCGGGGCTGGATTGTGCCCGGCGGGGCTGGAGGGCGGGGCCCGGGGTGGTGGGGCTACGGGTGTTCGGGTAGGGGGGTGGGGGACCAGGTTTTCAGGAAGGTGGGTTCGGACCAGGTGCCCGTGAGGGGTGGGGCCAGCCAGGTGGGTGACTGGGTGCGGAACTCGGTGGGGGGGAGGGCGCCCGCGCCGTGCGGGATCGCGCCCAGGAGGGGGGCGCCCGCGGACTTCGGGAGGTCGGCCAGGTTGCAGCGGGAGGCCAGGTCCGGGGACGAGGGCCAGCTGCCGACGACCACGCCCAGCGCCGTCAGGCCGCGCGCCCGCAGGGCCTCCGCCGTCAGGGCCGTGGAGTTGAGCGTGCCGAGGCCCGCCGCGGCCACCACCAGCACCGGGGCGCCCAGCAGGACGGCCGCGTCGGCCAGGGTGTGGCCCGCCTCGTCGAAGCGGACCAGCAGCCCGCCCGCGCCCTCCACCAGGACCAGGTCGTGGTCGAGGGACAGCCGGCGGGCCGCCTCCGCGATGTCCGACGGGGCGAGCGTCGGCAGCCCGGCCCGGCGGGCCGCCGTGTCCGGGGCCAACGGCTCCGGGTAGCGGGCCAGTTCAACCGCCGTGACGGCGGGTCCGGCCAGCCGGACCGCCTCCGCCGCGTCCCCCGGTTCGTCGGGGCCGACACCCGTCTGCGCGGGCTTGAGCACCGCCACCGAGCGTCCCGCGGCCACCGCCGCGGCCGCGACCGCCGAGGTGACCACGGTCTTGCCGATCTCCGTGCCCGTACCGGACACGACCAGAATGGACATCTCAGCCTTCCCGTGCCGCCGCGCACACCGCTCGGCAGATCCGGGCGACATCGGTGTCGCCCGTGACGAACGGCGGCATGGTGTAGATCAGGTCCCGGAACGGGCGCAGCCACACGCCTTCCCGGACGGCCGCCGCGGTGGCGGCCGCCATGTCGACCTCGTGGTCCAGCTGGACCACGCCGATCGCGCCCAGGACCCGTACGTCGCGTACGCCCGGCTGCCCGGCCGCGGCTGCCAAGCCCTCGCGCAGCCCCGCTTCGATCCGCTTGACCTCGGTCGCCCAGTCCTGGCCGAGCAGCAGCTCGATCGAGGCGAGCGCCACGGCCGTCGCCAGCGGGTTGCCCATGAAGGTCGGCCCGTGCGCGAGCACCGGCACCTCGCCCTGGGAGATCCCGTCGGCCACCCGCCCGGTGCACAGGGTCGCCGCCAGCGTGAGGTAGCCGCCCGTCAGCGATTTGCCCAGGCACATCACGTCCGGCGTGATCCCCGCGTGGTCCGCGGCGAACAGTGTGCCGGTGCGGCCGAAGCCGGTCGCGATCTCGTCCAGGATGAGCAGGACGCCGTACTCGTCGCACAACTCGCGCAGCACCCGCAGGTGGCCGGGGTGGTGGAAGCGCATGCCGCCCGCGCCCTGCACCACCGGCTCCACGATCACCGCCGCCAGCTCGTCCGCGTGGGCGGCGATCAGGGAGCGCAGGTGGTCCGTGTACGCGGGGTCCGGCGGGGTGTCGAAGCCGCCGGGCGGTGCGTCCGCGAACACCTGCCGCGGCAGGTGGCCCTGCCACAGCTCGTGCATGCCGCCCTCGGGGTCGCAGACGGCCATGGGCTGCCAGGTGTCCCCGTGGTAGCCGCCGCGCCAGGTCAGCAGCCGGGTCTTGCCCGTCCGGCCGAGCGAACGCCAGTACTGCAGGCACATCTTGACCGCGACCTCGACGGACACCGAGCCGGAGTCGGAGAGGAAGACGTGCTCCAGCCCCGGCGGGGTGATCTCGACGAGCTTCGCGGCGAGCCGGACGGCGGGCTCATGGGTGAGCCCGCCGAACATCACGTGCGACATACGGCCCAGCTGGGTGGTCGCGGCCTCGTTCAGCACCGGGTGGTTGTAGCCGTGGATCGCCGACCACCAGGAGGACATGCCGTCGACCAGCTCCTCGTGGCCCTGCCCCTGGGACGGGTCGGCGAGCCGCAGCCGCACCCCCGAGGCGGAGGCGATGACCAGCGGCTCCTGCCGCCCGGGCATCGGACCGTACGGGTGCCAGACGTGCTGCCGGTCCAGGGCGAGCAGTTCCGCACCGGACAACGGCGGATCGAGCTGGTCAGGCATTGGGTGCGAGGTCCGTTCCCGCGCCGCGGCGGCGGACGGCCACGAGGTCCGAGCGGACCCCGCCCGCTTCCGCCTGGGCGGGTACGGGCGCCGCTTCCGCCTGGGCCGGTACGGGCGCCGCTTCCGCGTGTCCGGAGCAGCCGCCGCAGGCCGAACCGCAGCCGCCGGCGGCCTGCGGGTCCGCGGTGGCGTCGCCGGAGCCCGCCGGGCCGCAGAGGGAGGCGCCGCCGCCGTGCGAGCCGCAGCCGCCGCCGGTGGCCGCCGCCGCCACGTCGGCGCGGTGGGCCGGCAGGGTGCTCGTACCGGCGCCCTCCACCTCGAATCCGGCGTCCGCGATCATGTCGAGGTCCGCCTGGCCGGCCTGGCCCTCGCTGGTCAGGTAGTCACCCAGGAAGATCGAGTTGACCAGGTGCAGGGCCAGCGGCTGCATGGACCGCAGGTGCACCTCGCGCCCGCCCGCGAGCCGGACCTCGACGTCGGGGCAGACGAAGCGCACCATCGCGAGGATCCGCAGGGCGCGCTGCGGGGTGAGGTTCCACTCCTTGGCGAGCGGGGTGCCCTCGAACGGGATCAGGAAGTTGACCGGGACCGAGTCCGGGTCCAGCTCGCGCAGCGAGTAGACGACGTCGACGAGGTCCTCGTCGCTCTCGCCCATGCCCGCGATCAGACCGGAGCAGGCGGACAGGCCGGCGGCGTGCGCCTTCTGCACCGTGTCGACCCGGTCCGCGTAGGTGTGGGTCTTGGTGATCTGACCGTACGTCGCCTCGGAGGTGTTGAGGTTGTGGTTGTACGCGTCCGCACCCGCGTCGCGCAGCCGCTCCGCCTGGCCGTCGGAGAGCAGGCCCAGACAGGCGCAGACCTCGACGCCCTCGTTCTGCTCCTTGATCGCGGCGATCGTCTTGCCGACGCGCTCCACGTCCCGGTCCGTCGGGCCGCGTCCGCTCGCGACCAGGCAGACGCGCTTGGCGCCGCCCGCGACACCGGCCGCCGCGGCCTGCGAGGCCTCTTCCGGCTTCAGCCAGGTGTACTTGAGGATCTCGGCCTTGGAGCCGAGGCGCTGCGAGCAGTAGGAGCAGTCCTCCGGGCACAGGCCCGACTTCAGGTTGACCAGGTAGTTGAGCTTGACCCGGCGGCCGAACCACTGGCGGCGCACCTTGCCGGCCGCGGCCACCACGTCGAGCAGTTCGTCGTCGGAAGTCGCCAGTACGGCGAGCGCCTCTTCGCGGGTCGGCAGCTCGCGCCGCAGCCCCTTGTCCACCAGGGTGTTCAGCAGGTCCATGAGGCCGATCCTGGACCACTCCACCGCTCCCGGCCAAGGAGAGATCGCACAACATGGCCGGATGGGAGTGTGTGTATCACCACACCTGACACTCAGGTCACGGCGGCTAGGGTCGGGCAGGTCTGTGGACTGCCGACAAAACACGAGGATCTGCCGATGCCCCAGCACACCCCCGGTCCGGTCGACGTCTTCGCCTGGATCGACGCCGCCGAACGCGCCCGGGAAGCGGCGGGGCTCGTCCGGACGCTGCGGCCGCGGCCGGCGGCCTCCCCGCTGCTGGACCTGGCGAGCAACGACTACCTCGGGCTGTCCCGGCATCCGGAGACCGTACGCGGTGCACGGGAGGCCGCCGAGCTGTGGGGCGGCGGAGCCACCGGATCCCGTCTCGTGACGGGCACGACCGAGCTTCACGCGGAGCTCGAGCGGGAGCTCGCCTCCTTCTGCGGGTTCGAGGCCGCGCTGGTGCTCTCGTCCGGGTACGCGGCCAACCTCGCCGCCGTCACCGCGCTCACCGACCGGGGCACGCTGGTCGTCTCCGACGCCGGCAACCACGCCTCGATCGTCGACGGCTGCCGCCTCTCGCGCGCCGAGACCGCCGTGATCCCGCACGCCGACCCGGACACCGCGCGCAAGACGCTCGCCGCGCACGAGGGCCGGGCGCTGCTGGTCACCGACTCGGTGTTCTCGGTGGACGGGGACGCCGCCCCGCTCGCCGGCTACGCGGCGGCCTGCCGTGACGGGGGCGCGGCCCTGCTGGTGGACGACGCGCACGGCCTGGGCGTGCTGGGGGAGGGCGGCCGCGGCGCCCTGCACGCCGCCGGACTCGCGGGCGCGCCGGGGGTGGTGGCCACGCTCACCCTGTCGAAGTCGCTGGGCAGCCAGGGCGGCGCCGTGCTGGGTCCGGCCAAGGTCATCCGGCACCTGGTCAACACCGCGCGCACCTTCATCTTCGACACCGGGCTGGCCCCGGCCGCCGCGGGCGCGGCGCTGGCGAGCCTGCGCCTGCTCCGGAGGGAACCGGAGCGCGCCGCCCGCGCCCGCGAGGTGGCCGACCGGCTGTACGGGCGGCTCACCGCGTCCGGCCTGACCGCGGCCCGGCCGGACGCGGCCGTGGTGTCGGTTCGGGCCCCGTCGGCTTCGGCGGCGCTGCGCTGGGCCGCCGACTGCCGGGAGGCAGGACTGTCCGTGGGGTGCTTCCGGCCGCCGTCGGTGCCGGACGGTATCTCCCGGCTGCGGCTGACCGCCAGGGCCGATCTCACGGGGGAGGAGATCGATCAGGCCGTCGGAACGATTCTGCTGACCGCGCCGGCCGGAGCCACGGACCGCTAGGACGTCAGACGGGCACGTCCGTTCGTACGCTCGCGAGGAAGCCGGCCCAGGCGGGCCCGGTGAAGAGCACGGCCGGGCCGTCCGTCCGCTTGGAGTCGCGGACGGCCAGCAGGCCGCCGCCGAGGACGGCCGCTTCCACGCAGTTGTTCATTCCGGTGCTGCGGCTGCTCCGCCGCCACCGCGCGCTGATCAGAAGTCCGCTGGTGGATAAGGGGGTTGCGGACACGGGGGGTGCCTCCTTACGCGTCGTCAGCGAGTGAGCTGATGAGATCCGACGAGTCCTGGGGCGGGAGGGCGTGCTCCTGAATGGTGCGGAACGCGGCGCTGTACGCCTCAAGGTCTTCCTTCCGCTCCAGATAGAGGCTACTCGTCAAATGGTCGAGTACCACCACATCCAGATCGGCGATGTTCGGAAATGAGAAAATCACGAACGGACCGGTGAGGCCGAGATGGCCTCCCACACTGAACGGCAATACCTGAAGTCGGACTTGGGGCAGCCGTCCCACCTCCACCAGGTGCCTCAACTGCCCCGCCATCACCCCCGGCCCCCCGATCTGCCGGCGCAGCACCGCCTCGTCCAGTACGGCGCTCAGCTCCAGCGGCGGATCGGCGCGCAGCACCTTCTGGCGCGCCAGCCGGACCTCGACCAGCGCGTCCACTTTCGGCTCCGGCAGCCCGCCCAGCGCGGCCCGGGTCACCGCCCGCGCGTACCCCGCCGTCTGCAGCAGGCCGGGAACCACGGACAGCTCCACCGTGCGCGCCGACCGGGCGCCGGCCTCCAGGCTGATGAAGTCCCGGTACTCCTGGGGCAGCAGCCCCCGGTAGTCGTGCCACCACTGCCGGCCGCGCCCGGTGTCGCCCCCCGGCCCCGGGCCGGCCGCGGAGGCCGACAGGGCTTCCAGCAGCGCCCGCTGTTCGGGGCTCACGATCTCCCCGTAGACGTCGAGGAGCAGCCGGATGTCCTCCGGTTTGACCCCGCTGCGGCCCGTCTCGATGCGGCTGATCTTCGACTGGTGCCATCCTGCGATCCGGGCCGCCTCACCGCTCGTGAGACCGGACCGGTCGCGCAGGGCACGCAGTTCCTCGCCGAGCTTGCGCCGACGCACCGCGGGACCGTGCTGCATACCCGCCTCCTTCCACCGGCACAGCTCGCACCAGTCTGCCGTCCAAATACGCTATTCCGTAGCAGAGTTCACCGCATTGAGCGACAGATATATGCATATCTTGGGGGAACGGGAGAAACGACGGGACGATGGGTGGCACTCTGGCGTCCAGCACAGATCCGGGGCGGCTTGGCCCCGGTGGGAAAGGGACCGTCGCCATGGCAGATCACCAGGAAGCATCCGTCACTCTGCCGAGCGATCCCGCTTCGGTCGCCACCGCCCGCCGCTACGTCGCCCAGGTGCTGGGCGAATGGGGACTGCCCGATGACGCCACCACGGCCGACAGCGTCCGGCTGATCGTCTCGGAGCTCGCCACCAACGCCGTGCAGCACACCTTCGGCCAGTCGCCCACCTTCACCGTCGACATCCGGCTGGAGCGCGAGGAGTGGCTGCGCATCGGAGTGACCGACAGCCACCCCCGCTGGCCCAAGCGGCTCCCGGCCGCCGTACAGCAGGACAACGGCCGGGGCATGGTCATCATCCGCTGGCTGACGGCGGAAGCGGGCGGCCGGCTGTCGGTCAGCCCCACCGAGGACGGCGGCAAGACGGTCTGGATCGCGCTGCCCTGGACCGTCGGCGCGCCCGCGCGGACCGCCACCGCCACCGGCTGCTGACTCCGGCCGCCGCCCGGCCCGGCTCGTGGCCGCTTCCGGGCCGGGTCCGGGCTGGGTTCGGGCCGGATACGGGCCATGCCACCGGCCGTATACGGAAACGGGGTTCAGGGGCCCGTGAGATGAACCGGGTGCCTTCCCGAAACGTGGGTTAACGCGGTGGAAAAGCATGGAGCCTAGCGTGGCTCCACGTTCCTCCGCCAAAGATCACCCATGATCCGGTAAAGCGGCGGTGGTCGGGACGGAATGTCTTCCTCTGCGTTGGGCAAGACTTGCCTGGCTCGGATATCCCCAGGTCAACGGCGTGTTGACGGCCGGTAGGGTCGCCCCGGCGCGATGTTGACCTTGTCCCGGAAACTTGGTGATAACCAGTGCAACTGACTCCGCACGAGCAGGAGAGACTGCTCATCCACGTGGCCGCCGACGTGGCCGCGAGGCGCCGGGCCCGCGGGGTGCTCCTCAATCATCCCGAGGCGATCGCGCTGATCACGTCGCACATCCTCGAAGGGGCCCGCGACGGGCGGACGGTGGCCGAGCTGATGGCCTCCGGCCGTACCGTGCTCGGCCGCGCGGAGGTCATGGAGGGGATCCCCGAGATGATCCACGACGTGCAGGTCGAGGCCACCTTCCCGGACGGAACGAAACTCGTCACCGTCCACGACCCGATCGTCTGAGGGGGAACCGTCATGATCCCCGGCGAAATCGCCTACGGGGACGGTCCGGTGCGCCTCAACGAGGGCCGCCCCGTCACCCGTCTCACCGTGCTCAACGCCGCCGACCGGCCCGTCCAGGTCGGCTCCCACTACCACTTCGCCGAGGCCAATCCCGGACTCGACTTCGACCGCTCCGCCGCCCGCGGGCTCCGCCTCAACGTCGCCGCAGGCACCGCCGTGCGCTTCGAACCGGGCATTCCGGTCGCGGTGGAGCTCGTACCGCTGGGCGGACTGCGCACCGTACCGGGACTGCGCGGGGAGACCGGAGGGCCGCTCGATGGCTGAGATCTCCCGCGAGCGGTACGCCGACCTTTTCGGGCCAACGGCCGGTGACCGGATCCGGCTGGCCGACACCGACCTGTTCGTCGAGATCGAGGAGGACCTCAGCGGCGGCCCCGGCCGGGCCGGCGACGAGGCCGTCTTCGGCGGCGGCAAGGTGATCCGCGAGTCCATGGGACAGGCCCGCACCACGCGGGCCGAGGGCGCGCCCGACACCGTGATCACCGGAGTGGTGATCCTCGACCACTGGGGCATCGTCAAGGCCGACCTCGGCATCCGCGACGGCCGCATCTGCGGCATCGGCAAGGCCGGCAACCCCGACACGATGGACGGGGTCGACCCCGCGCTCGTCATCGGGCCCGAGACCGAGATCGTCTCCGGCAACGGCAAGATCGTCACCGCCGGCGCCATCGACGCCCACGTGCACTTCATCTCCCCGACCGTGATCGAGACGGCCCTCGCCTCCGGCATCACCACCCTCGTCGGCGGCGGCACCGGCCCGGCCGAGGGCACCAAGGCCACCACCGTCACCCCCGGGCCCTGGCACCTGGCCCGGATGTTCGCGGCCCTGGAGGCCTACCCCGTCAACATCGGCCTGCTGGGCAAGGGCAACACCATGTCCACCGAGGCCATGCACTCCCAACTGCGCGGCGGGGCGCTCGGCTTCAAGATCCACGAGGACTGGGGGTCCACCCCCGCCGTGATCGACGCCTGCCTGAGCGTCTGCGAGGAGACCGGCGCCCAGGTCGCCATCCACACCGACACCCTCAACGAGGCCGGGTTCGTCGCCGACACCCTCGCGGCCATCGGCGGGCGGACCATCCACTCGTACCACACCGAAGGCGCGGGCGGCGGGCACGCCCCCGACATCATCACCGTGGTCTCCGAGCCCAACATCCTGCCCAGCTCCACCAATCCGACCCGGCCGCACACCCTCAACACCGTCGAGGAACACCTCGACATGCTGATGGTCTGCCACCACCTCAACCCGGCCGTCCCCGAGGACCTCGCCTTCGCCGAATCCCGGATCCGGCCCTCGACCATCGCCGCCGAGGACGTCCTGCACGACCTCGGGGCCATCTCCATCATCTCCTCCGACTCCCAGGCCATGGGCCGGGTCGGCGAGGTGGTCCTGCGCACCTGGCAGACCGCCCACGTGATGAAGAAGCGCCGCGGCTTCCTCCCCGGCGACGGACCCGCCGACAACCGGCGCGCCCGCCGCTACGTCGCCAAGTACACGATCAACCCCGCCGTCGCCCAGGGACTGGCCCGCGAGATCGGCTCGGTCGAGACCGGCAAACTCGCCGACCTCGTCCTGTGGCACCCCGCCTTCTTCGGGGTCAAGCCCGAACTGGTCATCAAGGGCGGCCAGATCGCCTACGCGCAGATGGGCGACGCCAACGCCTCCATCCCCACCCCGCAGCCCGTGCTGCCCCGGCCGATGTTCGGCAGCCACGGGCGGGCCCCCGGCCTGAACTCGCTCAACTTCACCGCCCAGGCCGCCCTCGACGACGGACTGCCCGACCGGCTCGGCCTCGGCAAGGCCTTCGTGGCCATCGAGAGCACCCGCAAGGTCGGCAAGGCGGACATGCGCAACAACGACGCCATGCCGAGGGTCGAGGTCGACGCCGACACCTTCACCGTCACCATCGACGGCGAGGCCGTGGAACCGGCGCCCGCCGCGGAGCTGCCCATGGCACAGAGATACTTCCTCTTCTGAATGGGCACAGCCTGATGAGCCTCGCCGCCCTGCTCGTCCTCGCCGACGGCCGCTTCCCCGCCGGGGGCCACGCCCACTCCGGCGGGGCCGAGGCCGCCTGCAAGGCCGGCCGGATCCACGACGCCGCCACCCTGGAGGACTTCTGCCGGGGCCGGCTGCACACCGCCGGGCTCACCGCCGCCGCCCTCGCGGCGGCGGCCGCGCTCGGCCTCGACCCGGCGGAGCTCGACGCCGCCGCCGACGCCCGCACCCCCTCGCCCGCCCTGCGCACCGCCGCGCGGCGCCTCGGCCGCCAGCTCCTGCGGGCGGCCCGGGCCACCTGGCCCGCCGCCGAACTGGACGCGCTGGCCGCCGCGTTCCCGCGCGGGGCCCACCAGCCCGTCGTGCTCGGCGTCACCGCCCGGGCGGCCGGCCTCGGGCCGCTCGACGCCGCGCACGTGGCGGCGTACGAGAGCATCGGCGGGCCCGCGACCGCGACCGTGCGGCTGCTGGGCCTGGACCCCTTCGAGGCGAGCGGGGTGCTGGCCCGGCTGGCCCCCGCGCTCGACGCCGTCGCGGCCCGGGCGGCCGAGGCCGCGCACCGGGCCCGCACGGAGGGCACGGGCGCGCTGCCCGCGGCCTCCTCGCCCCTGCTGGAGATCGCGGCGGAGGTCCATGCCGACTGGCCGGTCCGCCTCTTCGCTTCCTGACCACCCCTTCAAGGAGACCCACCATGCACCTCGACCACGCGGTGACCTACCCCCACCGCCACACGCAGAGCGCCGCGCCGCTGCGCGCCGACGGCACCCGGCGCGCCCTGCGCATCGGACTCGGCGGACCAGTCGGCTCCGGCAAGACCGCCACCGTCGCCGCGCTGTGCCGCGCCCTGCGCGCCGAACTGTCCATGGCCGTCGTCACCAACGACATCTACACGCGCGAGGACGCCGAGTTCCTGCTCCGCGAGGCCGTCCTGCCGCCCGAGCGGATCACCGCGGTGGAGACCGGCGCCTGCCCGCACACCGCCATCCGCGACGACATCTCCGCCAACCTGGAGGCCGTCGAGGAACTCGAAGAGGCCTTCCGGGAGACCGGCCCGCTCGACCTGATCCTCGTCGAGTCCGGCGGGGACAACCTCACCGCCACCTTCTCCAGGGGGCTGGTCGACGCGCAGATCTTCGTCATCGACGTGGCCGGCGGGGACGACATCCCGCGCAAGGGCGGCCCCGGCGTCACCACCGCCGACCTCCTCGTCGTCAACAAGACCGACCTCGCCCCGTACGTCGGCTCCGACCTCGGGCGGATGGCCGGCGACGCCGCCGAGCAGCGCGGTGAACTGCCCGTCGTCTTCCAGTCGCTGCGCGGCTCGGAAGGCGTGGGTCCGGTGGCCGCGTGGGTGCGCGAGCGGATGGCCGCCTGGGTCGTACGGTGACCAGCGCGGCCCCCGCCACCGCCGCGGTGCCCGTGACCCCGGCGGTCCCCCTCACCCCGGCGGCCCCCGTCACCCCCGCGGGCGTGCGCGCCACCGCCCGCGTCCACGCCGTCGCCGACGGCCGGGGCGGCACCGCCCTGCCGCTGCTCGCCGGGGAAGGACCGCTCGCGCTGCGCCGCACGCGGGGGACCGCCGCCGAGGCGGGGGTCATGCTGGTCGGCGCCATGAGCGCCCCGCTGGGCGGCGACCACCTCACCGTCGAGGCGACCGCCGGGCCCGGTGCGCGCCTCGCCCTCGGCTCGGCGGCGGCCACCCTGGCCCTGCCCGGCCGGGGCGGCGCGCCCGCGCGGTACGACGTACACCTGACCCTTGAGGACGGTGCGGCCGTGCGCTGGCTGCCCGAGCCGCTGGTGTCCGTGCGCGGCAGCGACCTGCGGGTGCACACGCGGGTCCGGCTGGCCCCCACCGCCCGGCTGCTGCTGCGCGAGGAACAGGTGCTGGGCCGCTGCGGGGAGGCCCCGGGCCTGCTGCGCAGCCGGCTCACCGCCACCCGCGGGGACCGGCCGCTGCTGGACCAGGAGTTGACCTGCGGACCCGGCGCGCCCGGCGGCTGGGACGGTCCCGCGGGTCTGGCGGGGCACCGGGCGCTCGGCCAACTCCTGGTCGTGGACCCGGTCTTCGCCCAGAGTCCGCCCGCGGCGGGGGTGCTGGGCGAGTTCGCCGCGGTCACTCCGCTGGCCGGCCCGGCCGTCCTCGTGACCGCCCTGGCCCCGGACGCGCTGCGGCTGCGGGAACTGCTCGACCGGGCCGCGCGGACCTACGGGCCGCCGTCCGGGGCGTAGTTCGGAGCGGCCCGGCACGCGGCCCGGCACCGCTCAGCGGTACTCGCTTGTCCGGTTATCGGGTTGGCAAAGAACTCGGCCGCGCTCTGTCGCCGGGTCGTGGTGAGGCGCAAGGATCCCCTTGCACGTCGGCCTGCACGTCGACGACCGAACTCATGCAGGGGGAACGACCACGTGATACGCAACGCGGCGCTGGGGAGCGCCGCCACTCTGATCACCGGCACGCTGGCGGCGAGCCTGATGCTCGCCCCGTCGGCCACGGCGGCCTCGGCCGGCCGCGACAACGGGGCCGCGGAGGCGGTGGGCGTCCAGATCGCCGCCGCCCGCGCCGCCCGCACCGGGATCGACTGGAAGGACTGTCCGGCCGACTGGGGCTTCGAGAAGCCCATCCAGTGCGGCTGGGTGAAGGTCCCGCTCGACTACACCAAGCCGTTCGGCAAGACCATCGACATCGCCGTCGACCGCATCGGCAACACGGGCACCAAGGAGGAGCGCCAGGGCGCCCTCATCTACAACCCCGGCGGCCCCGGCGGTTCCGGCATGCGCTTCCCGCGCCGGGTCACCACCAAGAGCCCGCTGTGGGTCAACGCCTCCAAGGCGTACGACTTCGTGGGCTTCGACCCGCGCGGCGTCGGCCACTCCGCGCCGATCTCCTGCATCGACCCGCAGGAGTTCGTCAAGGCCCCCAAGGCCGACCCGGTCCCGTCCAACGAGGCCGACAAGCGCGCCCAGCGCAAGCTCGCCGCCGCGTACGCGGACGGCTGCAAGGAGCGCAGCGGCGAGATGCTGCCGCACATGACCACGCCGAACACCGCGCGCGACCTCGACGTGATCCGCGCCGCCCTCGGCGAGCAGAAGCTGAACTTCCTCGGCGTCTCGTACGGCACCTACATCGGCGGGGTCTACGCGACCCTCTTCCCGACCCACGTGCGCCGCATGATCGTCGACAGCGTGGTCAACCCGGACACGGACAACATCTGGTACGAGGCCAACCTCGGCCAGGACGTGGCCTTCCAGACGCGCTGGAACGACTGGCAGGACTGGGTCGCCAAGAACGACGCGGTCTTCCACCTCGGCGACACCCGCGCCAAGGTCGAGGCCACGTTCCAGGTGCTGCGCGCCAAGGCCAAGGCCAACCCGGTCGGCGGGGTCGTCGGCCCGGCCGAGCTCACCGGCTTCTTCCAGGGCGCCCCGTACTACGACTCCTCCTGGGTGCCCGTCGCCCAGACCTGGGCCGCGTACGAGGCGGGTGACGAGCAGGCGCTCGTCGACGCCATCGCCCCGGACATGTCGGACACCAAGGGCAACGCGGCGTCCGAGAACGGCAACGCCGTCTACACCGCGGTCGAGTGCGCCGACGCCAAGTGGCCCACCAGCTGGGCCAAGTGGGACCGGGACAACACCCGGCTGCACGCCAAGTACCCGTTCCTGACCTGGTCGAACGCCTGGATGAACCTGCCCTGCGCGACCTGGAAGTCCAAGCAGAGCACCCCGATCGAGGTCGGTGCCAAACGCGGTCTGGCGCCGGTGCTGATCGTCCAGTCCGAGCGGGATGCGGCCACCCCGTACGAGGGCGCGGTCGAGCTGCACCGCCGCCTCGCCGGCTCCCGCCTGATCACCGAGCAGAACGCCGGCTCGCACGGCGTCACCAGCCTGGTGAACCCCTGCATCAACACGCGGGTCGACACGTACCTGCTGACCGGCAAGGTCGACGCCAGGGACGTGAAGTGCGCACCGCACGCCGCTCCGGTCGCCCCGGCCCCGGTCGCCGCGCTGTCGCTCGACCACGGTGCGGGCGCCGCCTGGCCGGCGCGCGAGGAACTCCCGGCCGTCCGCTAGGCCCGGTCGTACGTGAACGGGAGGAGGCTCAGCGCGATCGGCGCCGGGCCTTCTTCCGTTCCTCCTCTTCCTCGGCCTTGACCTCCGCCGCGTAGCGGTCGACGTACTCCTGGCCGGACAGTTCGAGGATGGCGTACATGATCTCGTCGGTCACGGCCCGCAGGACGGCCCGCTCGCCCTCCAGGCCGGCGTACCGGGAGAAGTCCATCGGCTCGCCGAAGCGGATCGTCACCCGGCGGATCTTCGGGATCTTCTGCCCGGGCGGCTGGATCTCGAAGGTGCCGACCATCGCGCACGGCACGACGGGCACCCCGGCCCCCAGGGCCATCGCGGCCACGCCCACCTTGCCCTTGTACAGCCGCCCGTCGTGCGAGCGGGTGCCCTCCGGGTAGATGCCCAGCAGCTCGTCCTTGGCCAGCACGCCCAGCCCCTCGCGCAGCGCGGCCTGCCCGGCGTCCTTGCCGGAGCGGTCCACGGGGATCTGCCCGGCGCTGCGGAAGAAGGCGGCCGTCAGGCGCCCCTTGACCCCGGGACCGGTGAAGTACTCGGCCTTCGCGAGGAAGGTGATGCGCCGCTTGAGGATCGCCGGCATCAGGAAGTGGTCGGAGAACGACAGGTGGTTGCCCGCGATGATCGCGGCCCCCTCCGCCGGGATGTTCTCCGAGCCCTCGATCCGCGGCCTGAACAGCAGCCGCAGCAGCGGACCGAGCAACACGTGCTTGAGCAAGTGGTAGAACACCAGGCCGCTCCCGTTTCGCCCGGCCGCCGCCGGACATGGCGAAAAGAACCAGTCTAGGTGCGCTCGCACGCACCGTCACGACCTGGCACGCACAGTCGGGCCCCGACGGTTCAGCGGCGGGGGCCGCAGGGGCTCACGCGCCGCGTGAGGCGGCCATTCCCGCGGTCAGGAGTCCCAGCACCACCCAGCCGAACCACAGCCAGCCGTTGCTGCCGAGGGCCACGGAGTACATGGCGACGGCCACCAGGGCGGCGAAGGTCATGACGGCCATCGCCTTAACGGATCCGGTCATGCTCCATGGTGGCCCGCGAAGGCCGTACTCCGCTACTGGCCACGCGCCTGGAGCGAGGCCAGATACGCGTTGTACGCCTCCAGCTCCTGGTCGCCGTTGCGGTCCGCGGCCCGGTCGGAGCGCTTCGCCGCCCGCTGCTCGGAGTGGTACCACTGGTAGACCAGCGCGATCAGCACCAGCACCGAGGGGATCTCGCTGAAGGCCCAGGCGATGCCGCCGCCCCACTGCTGGTCGAGCAGCGGGTCGATGCCGAGGGAGGCCGGCGGGTTCGCGTACGTCTTGATCATCGGCTCGCTGGCCATCATCAGGGCGATGCCGAAGAAGGCGTGGAAGGGCATGCCGGCGAAGAGCTCCAGCATCCGCATCACGTATCCGGGGCGGTGCGGGCCGGGGTCGATGCCCATGATCGGCCAGAAGAAGATCAGGCCGACCGCGAGGAAGTGCACCATCATCGCGATGTGCCCGGTCCTGGACTCCATCAGGAAGTCGAAGAGCGGGGTGAAGTAGAGGCCGTAGAGGCTGGCGATGAACATGGGGATCGTGAAGGCCGGGTGGGTGATGATCCGCATGTAGCGGCTGTGCAGCAGCATCAGCAGCAGCTCGCGCGGGCCCTTGCGGCCGCGCGCGGCGGGCGGCAGCGCACGCAGCATCAGCGTGACCGGAGCGCCCAGCAGCAGCAGGATCGGGGTGATCATGCTGATCACCATGTGCTGGACCATGTGCACGCTGAACATGACCATGCCGTAGTCGTTCAGCTTGGTGCACATCACCAGCACCACGGTCAGCACGCCCAGGGTGAAGGCGATGGTCCGGCCCAGCGGCCAGGAGTCCCCGCGCCGGCGCAGCCGCAGCACGCCCCAGCCGTACAGCGCGAGCCCCAGCAGGGACCCGAAGAGGAAGAAGGCGTCGAAGGAGAACTCCAGCCCGCGTCCGAGAGTGAAGGGCGGCAGGTCCATGTTCATGCCCATGCCGTGCCCGCTGTGGTCCATCTCTTCACTCC
>NZ_JBHXNP010000155.1:0-15594 GCF_042719495.1 Streptomyces sp. NPDC058525 | reverse complement strand
GTCCAGCACTGGTCCAACAACAAGTGGGCGTTCTCCAGCATGGGCCTGCGGGCCACCGACGAGAACAACATCAAGCAGTGGAAGAGGGTCAACTCCTCCAACGCCGCCTCCAACGTCCCCAAGCTGACGGTCACCTACAACTACCGGCCGCGCACGGGCACCAAGCAGGAGGCCGGCCCGCCGTTCTTCTCCTACGGCGGCGCCTACACCGTCAACACGGTGACGCCGACACTGCGTGACACCTTCGTCGACGGCAACGGCGACAAGGTCAACGGCACCTTCCAGATCTTCGACTCCGCCACGGACACCCAGGTCGGCAACGTCATCGCCTCCGCGTTCGTGCCCTCCGGCCAGGTCGCCTCGGTGAAGGTTCCGGCCGGTGTGCTGACGAACGGCAAGACGTACAAGTTCCGTACTTCGCCGTACGACGGCACGCACTACAACCTCGCCTGGTCGGAGTGGAAGACGTTCACCGTCGACGCCTCCGCACCTTCCGCACCGACCGCGATCACCTCGACGGACTACCCCTCGAACGCGTGGGTCAAGGGCGCCGGCCAGGCCGGCACCTTCACCGTCACCCCGCCCGCCGCCGACCACCACTGGCTCGACTGGTCGCTCGACGGCGTGACCTGGAACCGGGTCGCGACCGACGGCGCCGCCGGCAGCAAGGCGATCTCGGTGACGCCGCCAAAGGACGGCACGCACACGCTGCGGGTGCGTTCGGCGGACAAGGCCGACAACAAGTCTGAGGCTCTCGAGTACTCCTTCCACGCCGGCCCCGGCGGCTTCCTGCAGCCCGCCGACGGCGTGCGCACCGCCCGCCGCGTCCCGCTGCAGGTCGAGGCCGAGGCCGGGAAGTACGACTCCGCGTCGTTCTCCTGGCGCCGCTCCGCGGCCGACCCCTGGGTGCACATCCCGACCGCCGACGGCACCTCCGGCGGCACCGCACTCAGCGCCTGGCCCGTCACGATGACCGGCGGCAAGACCCCGCAGCTCACCTGGAACGCCACGAACACCGTCGACCCCGACGGCACGGTCCAGATCAAGTCCGACTTCTCCGGCCCCGGCGGCGTCACCGGCTCCACCCAGCCGCTGACGATCGTCGTCGACCGCAACGCGGACGGCGCGGCCACCGAGACCGTCGGCCCCGGTTCGGTCAACCTGCTGACCGGTGACTACACCCTCGGCACCACCGACACGTCGTACTTCGGCCTGTCCGTGTCCCGCACCGCCTCCTCACGCACCCCTGACTCCGGTGCCGGCCAGCAGGGCCAAGCCGCCATCTTCGGCAAGGAGTGGGTGTCCGGAACGGTCGCCGAGGCACCCGCCTCCGACTACGCCCACATCCGCAAGGTCTCCGACACCGCCCTCGACGTGGTCCAGGGCGACGGCACCGGTATCGGCTTCACCGCCAACGCCGACCGCACCGGCTGGGTCGCCGAGCCCGGCGCCGAGTCCCTCACCCTGACCGGCGCCTTCACCGGCACCTTCACCCTGACGGACAACGAGGGCGGCCGCATCACCTTCGCCAAGCCCGACCCTGCCGCGACCACCTGGCAGGCCCAGACCGCCGGCAAGGACGGACTCGCGGACTCCACCTCCACGATCGTCTCCGAGACGGTCACCGCTGGCACCGAGCAGCTCGCCAGGCCGAAGCTGCTGATCGCTCCGACCGAGGCCGTCCCGGTCGCCACCTGCCGCACCACGCCCTCCACCAAGGGCTGCCGCGCCCTGGAGTTCGTGTACGCGACAAGCACCACGGCGACCGGCACCGCCGGCGACGCAGAGTTCGGAGACTTCGCCGGCCAGGTGAAGGAGCTTCGCCTCTGGTCCACCCAGCCCGGGGCGGCGGCCGCCACCGCAACCGCCGTGGCCGCCTACCGCTACGACAGCAACGGCAGCCTGCGCCAGTTCTGGGACCCGCGCCTGGGCCGTCAGACCGAGACGCAGTACGCCTACTCGGGCGGCCGGGTGACCCGGCTCGAGCCCGCCGGCCAGCTGCCGTACACCTTCACCTACGGCAACGCCGGAGCAGGCACCGCTCCGGGCGACGGCATGCTGCTCAAGGTCAGCCGCCCGGCCCTCAAGCAGGGCAGCACCACCGTGACCGAGGGTGACTCCGTCACCTCCGTCGTCTACGGCGTGCCGCTCACCGGCGCCTCCGCGCCGAACGCCATGGGCAGCGCCGACGTGCAGCACTGGGGCCAGCACAACGTCCCCACCGATGCCACCGCGATCCTCCCGCCGGACACCGTCCCGACGGCCCACGCGGGCGGATCGCTCAACGCCGCCTCCTACCGGCGGGCCACCGTCCACTACCTCGACGACTCGGGCCGGCAGGTCAACACCTCCACCCCGGGCGGCCACATCACCACGACCGAGTACGACCGTTTCGGCAACAATGTCCGGCAGCTCACTGCCGCCAACCGCGCTCTGGCGCTGGGCACGGCTCCGGCCCAGCAGGCCGAGCTCGCCGACCTCGGCCTCGCCGCGCTGTCCAGCGGTGAGCGCGCGCGCCTGCTGTCGCAGGAATCGCTCTACGACGCCCGCGGCGTCCGCGAGATCGAGACCTTCGGTCCCATGCGCCGCGTCGACCTGACCCAGCCCCTCAAGGAGGGCACGGCCACGCTGGTCGCCGCCGGCACGTCCGTCCCGGCCCGCCCCTGGACCGTCAAGGAGTACGACCAGGGCCGCCCGACCGACGGCACCGCCGCCATCAAGGACCAGGTGACCCTCGTTGTCACCGGCGCCCGAGTCCGCGACTACTACGCGGTCATGGGCGAGAAGCGCCACTTCGAGACCAAGTACGACTGGGCGAAGGGCCTCCCCACCCTGGAGATCAGGGACAGCGGCGGCCTGAACCTCACCACCAGCGTCTCCCACGACGCGCAGGGCCGGGTCACCGGCGTCGTGCCCCCTGGCGGCACCGGCCAGGACGCGGCCTCCCGCGTCATCACCTACTGGCAGGCCACCGGCACCGGCTCGTGCAAGGGCCGCCCCGAGTGGGCCGGCATGGAATGCTGGAACGGCCCGGCGGGCACCATCACCGGCGGGGCAGGCCAGCCCTCCCAGGTGACCGACAGCACCATCGAGTACGGCTACTACGGCCAGGTCACCAAGCGCACCGACACGGCCAACGGCGCCACGCGCACCACCGTCCAGCAGCACGACGCGGTCGGCCGCACCACCGTCACCACCGTGACCGGGCCCGGCGCCGCCGTCCCGCAGGTCACCACCACCTACGACCCCGCCACCGGTCAGGTCGTCAAGGCCTCGTCGACGACGGGCGGCACCATCACCACCCAGTTCGACAAGCTCGGCCGCACGGTCTCCTACGGTGACGCCGACGGCGGCACCACCACCACCGAGTACGACGCCCTCAACCGCCCGGTCAAGGTGAGCGACTCCGTACCGTCAACGGTGACCTACACCTACGACGACACGGCCGAGCCCCGCGGCCTGGCCACGCGGATCACCGACTCGGTCGCGGGCGCCTTCACCGCTGAGTACGACGCCAACGGCGCCGTCAGCGCGGAGACGCTGCCCGGCGGCTACAGCCTCGCCCAGAAGCGCAACAGCGCCGGCTCCGTCACCAGCCGCGTCTACAAGCGCGACGGCGACGGCACCGTGGTCTACGCCGACTCCGTCACAGAGACGGCCCACGCCCAGGTCAACTGGCACTCCGGCTGGTCCGAGCAGAACTACCGCTACGACGGCACCGGCCGACTCGTCCAGGTCGACGACACGGTCGACGGCCTCTGCACGCGCCGCACGTACGCCTTCGACGCGCGGTCCAACCGGACCTCGCTCACCACGGTCCCCGGGACCGCCGGAGCACCCTGCTCCGCCACCGGCGGAACGGTCAAGACGCACACCTACGACAGTGCGGACCGCCAGGTCGACACGGGCTACGCCTACGACGCCTTCGGCCGGACCACGGCCGTCCCCGGCAGCACCGTCGCCTACCACGCCAACGACCTCGTACAGCAGCAGACCACCGGATCCGACCGCCAGACCTGGCAGCTCGACTCCGAACTGCGGCCGCGCGGGTGGACCACCGAGTCGAACGCCTCGGGCACCTGGACCACCAAGGAAACCAAGGTCAACCACTACAGCTGCTCCTGCGACAGCCCCCGCTGGGTCGTCGAGAACACCGCCACCGGCGCGCTCACCCGCAACGTGACGTCCCCCAGCGGCGACCTGGCGGCGATCACCGGCAAGACCGGCGGCACCGTCCTGCAGCTCACCAACCGGCACGGTGACGTCTCGCTCATCCTGCCCCTGGACGCCGGCATCGCACCGACCGCGTACGACGCCGACGAGTACGGCAACGCCCGAGGCACAACGCCACGTTACGGCTGGCTCGGCGCCAAGCAGCGCTCGGCGGAGACCCCGGCCGGGCTCACCCTCATGGGCGTCCGCCTCTACAAGCCGGACACGGGCCGGTTCCTGTCCGTGGACCCGGTCCCCGGTGGCAACGACAACCCGTACGTCTACCCGGCCGACCCGATCAACATGTACGACCTCAACGGCATGTGGCGGGTCTCCTGGGGATGGGTCAGCGGAACGATCTACTTCAACAAGCGCGAGACCTTGCGCATGAAGTCGGCGTCCGAGATGCCGGCCATCGTGGCCGGCGCCCTGGCCCTCTTCTCCAACGCACACATCCTGCTGAAGTGGATCTGGCTCAACGCCGCAGCCATCGCCTGGCACGCCAAGCAGGCCGTCGACTACCGTCGTTGCATCAAGCTCAAGTGGCCCATCGGGTATCCCGGTCTGATCCCCGGGCAATACTCGAGCTACAGCGACGGATGCAGGTGACACATGCGTGAACGTGAGATCGCCGGAGCGGTGCTGCTCCTGATCACCGCGGGTGTGCTGGCGGCATCCCTGCCGTACACCCACGGGACGTCGGCCATCGCGCTGACCGTGGGCGGCATCAGCCTCACCCTCGCGGGCGCGGTAGTGGCGTTCCTACGAGCACGCAAGCGATAACGACCCAAGGAGCGATCGAGTCGGTGCTGGTCTTGCGGCGGCGTGCCCGCCGGGCGGAACGTTCGCAGACCGGCCCGATGATCGCGAGATGGGTCTCGGCATAGGCCTCATGGTGGCCCACTGAACCGTTGCAGTGGCCGTCGGCTTGCACTCGCCGCCGCCAGTCCTCGACACAGATCCACGTCGAGGACTGGCGGCGCCGCTCTTTGCCCGTGATGTCGGCGGTACTCACCCGATGATCACGACTCAGCGTCGGTGCCGACCGGGCCGCGGGGAAGCATCGAGTCCAGCCACTTCGGCAGCCACCAGTTGGTCCGGCCGAGGAGTGTCATGGTCGCCGGTACCAGCACCATGCGTACGACCGTGGCGTCGATGAAGATCGCGGTGGCCAGGCCGAGCCCGAACATTTTGGTGGAGGGGTCCTCGGCGACGGCGAAGGACAGGAAGACCGCCACCATGATGAGGGCGGCCGAGGTGATGATCCGGGCGGTGCGCGAGACGCCCTCAACGATCGCCGTGCTGTTGTCGCCGGTGCGCAGGTACTCCTCGCGTACGCGGGAGAGGAGGAACACCTCGTAGTCCATCGACAGGCCGAACAGGATGGCGAAGAGGAACATCGGGATGAACGACACGATCGGGACGGTCGCTTCCAGCCCGATGAGTGGGCCTCCCCAGCCCCACTGGAAGACCGCGACCATGATGCCGTAGGCCGCGCCGATGCTCAGCAGATTCAGCAGTACCGCCTTGAGCGGTACGAGTATCGAGCGGAAGACCAGCATCAGCAGCAGGAACGACGTCGCCAGCACGGCGGCGACGAACACCGGCAGGCGTTGGCTGGTGCGCTGGCCCACATCGGACAGGCTCGCGGCGGCGCCGCCGACGTGGGCCCTGGCCGGGCCGTGCCCGATCGCCGTGGGCAGCACGTCGGTGCGCAGCCGGGCGATGGTGTCGGCCGTGGCCTTGTCCTGAGGGCTGGTGGTCGGGAAGACCACGAGGGTTGCGATGCCGGTCGCCCGATCGATGTGCGTCGGCGCGACGGATGCGATGCCCGGATCCGCCGCGACCGCCCCGACGAGTCGGTCCAGCACTCCCGGATCACCGGTGGGGTCCGCGGCGATGACGAGGGGACCGTTGGTGCCCGGGCCGAACCCCTCGGCGACGAGGTCGTAGGCCCGGCGCTCGGTACGGCTGTGGGGCAGCGAGCCGTCGTCGGGCAGGCCGACGCGCAGGCCGAGCACGGGCAGCGTCGCGGTCAGCAGCAGCCCCGCCGCGCCGATCGCGTACAGCACCGGGTGCCGGCTGACGTGCCCGATCCAGCGCCGCCAACCGGCGGCGGGAGCGGCGCCCACCACCCTGTCCCGCGGCCGTACGAGTCGGGCCGGCTTCCCGGTCTGCAGAGCCCGGCCGATCCGGCCGGCCCGGGCCAGGCGTGGGCCGGCGGCGCCGAGGAAGGCCGGCAGAAGCGTCACCGACGCGACCACCATGGTCAGAACGACGATCGAGACGGCGAGCCCGCCCACCGTCATGAACGGCACGTTCGCGACCGCCAGGCCGAGGATCGATACGACGACGACGGCGCCGGCGAAGACCACGGGCCTCCCCGCCGTGGCCACCGCTCGTCCGGCCGCCTCGTGGGGATCGAGCCCGCGCGCGAGGTACTCCCGGTGCCTGGCGAGCACGAACAGCGCGTAGTCGATGCCCACTCCGAGTCCGACCATGCTGCCCAGAACGGGGGCGAAGGTCGGGACGTCCGTCACCCCCGCCAGTATCGTCATCGTGGCAACTCCGATGGTCAGCCCGAAGACCGCCATGCCGATCGGCAGCGCGGCGGCGACGAGCGAACCGAACGCCAAGAACAGGATCGCGGCCGCGGCGAGGAGGCCGATCAGCTCGCTTGCGCCGCCGTCGGAGTCGGAGAAGGCGTAGAAGAGGTTCCCGCCCATCTCGATGCGCAGGGGCAGCTCGGCGCGCAGCCGGTCGCCGAGATCGACGAGGGCGTCGAGGTCTTCGGCCGACAGCCGGCTCTGGTCGGGATACTGCACCCGGACGACCGCGATCCGCCCGTCGGCCGAGACAAGGCCGCCGCGCCCGGCGGTGTCCCCGCCCGCGTCGAGTGCCCCCGCCGGGTCGCTCGTACCGAGCACGTGCGGCAGCCGCTTCACCTCGGTCTGCAGCCGCGTGAGAGCGGTGCGCGCGCTGCCGTGGTCGAGGAACGTCGCACCGCCGTCGAGGGGGGTGACGACCACTTGGGCGGTCATCCCCTCCTGGCCGGTGCCGGCCCGCTCGATCAGTTCCGCGGCCCTTTGGGAGTCCAGCCCCGGAGCGGTCAGCGAGTCCGCGGTCCGCCCGCCGAAGGCGATCGCGGCGAGGACGGCGAGCGTGGCGGCGATCAGCCATGACGCGATCACCCGCCAGGGGTGACGGGCAGCGCCCCCGCCCAGGCGCAACAGGGCTTTCGAGAGCATCGGGTCCTCCAACCACCTCGTCGGCCGTCCTTGTACGGCCGCCGATGCCGAGGTTCGTCGCCACGGCGCTCGGCGGCATCGGCCCGCGGGCCGCGGATCCGTCGGCCCGGGGGAGGAGTGACGACCAGTCCTTTCGGCCGATGCGCGGCACGGCGCGGTCCCTAGGCTGAGAACCGTGCTAAGAGACGACCTGCGAACCCTGTGGACCGAACCCCGGCCGCCCGGCGCGCCCGCCCGGGTGCGGCGGGACTGGGCGCTGCTCGCCGCGGGCCTGGGTGGTGTGGTGCTGGAGGCCACCCTGCGCGAGCACGTCGTGTGGCGGCCGGTGGCGGTGGTGTTCGCCGTATGGCTGTGCCTGCTGCCCCTGGGGCGCCGGACCCGCCCGCTGGCGATGGTGACGCTGGCGTTCGGCTCGGTGGTCCTGCTTCAGGTGGCCTCGCTCGTCGCCGCACCGCGCGAGCCCGTCGGCCTGTACACCGGCACGGTCGTGCTGGTGCTGGTGTACGCGCTGCTCCGGTGGGGATCGGGACGCGAGATCGTGCTGGGCGGCGCGGTGATCCTCGCGGCCGGCGCGCTGTGTTCCGTTACGGACGAGACCCCGGTCGTCGAGAACGTCGTGGGCTTCGTCTTCCTGCTGCTGCCCGGCGTGGTCGGGGCTGCCGTGCGGTTCTGGGTGACCGCTCGCGAGCGGCAGTTGGAGCAGGTGCGCTCCCGCGAGCGCGAGCAGCTCGCCCGGGAACTGCACGACACGGTGGCCCACCACGTGTCGGCCATGGTGATCATCGCCCAGGCGGGCCGGGTGCTCGCGGGCACCGACCCGTCCGCCGCCGTCGAGGCGCTGGAGGGGGTCGAGGAGGAAGGGGCGCGCACGCTGGAGGAAATGCGGGCCATGGTCGCCGGGCTGCGCGACCGCGGGGTCGGCGCCGAGCTGGCGCCCCCTGCCGGAGTCGCGGATCTGGAGCGCCTGGTGCGCACCCCGGGTGGTCGCCTCAGGGTCGACTTGGGGCTCGACGGCGAACTGTACGCGCTGCCCCCGGCCGTGGACGCGGCCGTCTACCGGATCGTGCAGGAGTCGGTGACCAACGCGCTGCGCCATGCGGTCGACGCGACCGAGCTCGTCGTTCGGGTCGCCGCGGAACGGCACTCGGTACGGGTGAGCGTGCGCGACAACGGCCGGCGCACCGGCCGGGGGCGCGACGGATACGGACTTACCGGACTGCGCGAGCGCGCGACCCTGCTCGGCGGCACACTGGGAGCCGGCCCGGGTATCGACCGGGGCTGGCATGTCGAAGCCGAACTGCCGAGAGCGAGGACCGAGAGCGGTGTCCATTCGCGTCCTCGTCGCTGACGACCAGACGATCATCCGCACCGGGTTGCGGATCATGCTGAACGCCCAGCTCGGCATCGAGGTGGTCGGCGAGGCGGCCGACGGGCGGGAAGCGGTACGTCTGGCCCGCGAACTACGCCCCGACGTCTGCCTGTTCGACATCCGCATGCCCGTACTCGACGGGCTTGAGGCCACCCGGCTGGTCGCCGGCCCGGGCGTCGCCGACCCGCTGGCCGTGGTCGTCATCACCACGTTCGACCTCGACGAGTACGTCTACGGCGCGCTGCGTGCCGGTGCCCGCGGATTCCTCCTCAAGGACACGGGACCGGACCTTCTGGCGCAGGCCGTACGGTCGGCGTCCGGCGGTGAGGCGCTCATTGCGCCCAGCGTCACCGTCCGTCTGCTCCAGGCATTCGCGGGCCTGCCCGCCGGCCGGCCCGTAGCCCAGCCGGTCTCCCCCGTGACCGCCCGCGAGGAGCAGGTGCTCCTCGCCGTCGCTCGCGGGCTGACCAACACCGAGATCGCCGATGCACTGCACATCAGCCTCAGCACGGTGAAGACGCATCTGGCCAGCCTGATGGCCAAGCTCGGCGCCCGCAACCGGGTCGAGATCGCGATGTGGGCCTACGAAACGCGCCGTATCCTCCCCGGAACCTGAGCCGGGTGCCGGGCCATGTCCCGTGAGTCAGGGCCACCCGATGATCACGTCTCGATCGCCGGCGACCGTCTGCATGGGCCAGCGCCTCGGCATCGGCGCCGCAATGCTGCGACGAGACTTTCAGGTGGCCCTGAACTTGATCCCAGCTCGCGCACAGCCGTGGTTCATAGCGTCGCGGCATGGCTGGATCACACCGTCGTCGCCCGCGCCGTCGCCTTCTCGTCATGGTGACGGCCTCCGTCGCACTGAGCGGAAGTGTCGTTGCCGGTGCGGCGAACCTGCATGGGCACCCTATGGCGACAGCTTCCGTCACATCGGTGTCCTCTCCCGCGCCAGAGCCCCGTGGCAGCACGAAGACAGAGGCCCCGGCACCCGAACGCGAATCCAGTCTCGATCTCGATCTAGACCAGCTCCTCGCGGCCGAGCTGACTCAGGTCGCACCTGATGGCCACGGGCGGACATCGGTGGCGGTGATGGACCTGACAACGGGCGACCGAGCGGTATTCGGCGGCGGCCGGTACGACACCGCGAGCATCGTGAAGGTCGACATACTGGCGGCGCTGCTGCTACAGGCGCAGGACGCGGGTCGCGTTATCACCGCGCGGGAGCGCACCCAGGCGACGCAGATGATCCAGAACAGCGACAACGAAGCGACCACCGCGCTATGGACGGCTATCGGCGGCGCGGCGGGACTGGACGCCGCCAACCAGCGCCTGGGACTGACCGACACGACCGCGGGCCGGAACGGAAACTGGGGCCTCACGCAGACGACGACTGAAGACCAGCTGATTCTTCTGAAGGCGGTATTCGGCGCTGAGTCCATCCTGGTCCCGGCCGACAGGGACTTCATCGAGAGTCTGATGGAGAGCGTCGCGCCAGGTCAGGACTGGGGAGTGTCCGCCGCTGATTCCGACGCTGCGCTCAAGAACGGCTGGCTGCCCCGCACCGCCACCGGCCTGTGGGACATCAACAGCATCGGGCGTGTGCACGTCGATGGCCGAGAGTGGCTGATCGCGGTCCTGTCCGACGGCAACCTCACCCAAGCCGACGGAATAGCACTCGTCGAGGCCGCCACCCAGGCCGTCGCCTCGGTGATACATACGATCGGAAGCGCATCCTGAGCCGCATCACCCTGGTCAGCCGGTACGTGCCGATCAGGTAGATCGTAGCGATTCCCGGGCGGGGTCACTTATGGCGCGACATCGAGGCGGCTCTCAGCTTCCTTTGAGGTTGGTGCGATACGGATGAAACCATGACTGACAACGCACCGGCCGCCACCACCGTTCTCGTCGTCGACGACGAGCCGAACATCCGTGATCTTCTGTCCCAGACCTTGCGCCTGGTGGGCTTCGACGTGGTCGCGGCGGCGACGGGCTTCGAGGCCCTGACAGCGGCGGAGGCATCGCGGCCGGGCCTCATCGTGCTCGACGTGATGCTTCCCGATCTCGACGGTTTCGAGGTCGCGGCCCGACTGCGAACGGCCGGCCAGGACGTGCCAGTGCTGTTCCTCACGGCCAGGGATTCGCAAGACGACCGGATCCGGGGCCTGACGGCGGGCGGTGACGACTACGTGACGAAGCCATTCAGCCTGGAGGAGGTGGTGCTGCGGATCCGCGCCATTCTCCGCCGGACCCGCTCCGTCACCGGCGCCCCCGCAGAGGAGGTGCCCGATCCCGTGCTGCGCTACGCCGACCTCGAGCTCGACGAGGACCGGCACGAGGTACGCCGCGGCGGCACGCGCATCGATCTGTCACCCACTGAGTTCAACCTGCTGCGCTTCCTGCTCGAGCATCCGGGCCGGGTCATCGGTAAGGCGCAGATCCTGGACCGGGTGTGGTCCTACGACTTCGGCGGCGACAGCCGGATCGTGGAGTCCTACGTCTACTACCTCCGCAAGAAGCTCGACTCCAGCGGCCCCCGGCTCATCCACACCATCCGCGGTGTGGGGTACACCCTGCGGCTTCCGCACGGAAACCGGTGATGCGCCGCCTTCGACGGTGGCGCCATTGGACGCTGCGGTCCCGGCTCGTCGTGGTGAGCGCGGCCCTCACCGCTGTCGCCCTCATCGGCGCCAATACGGCCGGGGTGATCCTGCTGCGCTCCTATCTCGTCGACCGCGTCGACCGGCAGCTGGCCATTCCCGGTCTGGGCGGCCAGCAGCAGCGGCTGGTGCGCAGCCTCGCCGACCCGGCACCGGACGGGTCGCGCACCCCGGCGCCCGGCGACCAGTTCCTGTCCGGAGTGTTCGGTTCCGACGCCCGGATCTACCTAGTCGAGCAAAGCGGCAAGAGCGCCGTCTACCCGCAGGATGATCCTGAACCCGGTCCCGCCCTGCCGGCCGTGGCGGAACTGGCCGAGCGCACGGGCGTGCCGTTCACCGTTCCAGGCCAGGAGGGCGGCGCCGACTGGCGGGCTGTCGTCAAGGTGGTAGAGCCGACGACCGGCCTGCAGCAGGGCGGGTTCATCGTCACCGCCATCTCCCTGGCACAGGTGGAGGAGACCACGGATCGGCTGATGCTGATCGACGCGGCCGTCGTCGCAGGCGCACTCGCCCTGCTGGGGGCGGGGGCGGCGTTCCTGGTCCGGGTGGGACTGCGGCCCCTCACACGTATGGAAGCCACCGCCGGGCTCATCGCGGCGGGGGACCTCTCACAGCGCGTGCCCGACACGGACCCCCACACGGAGCCGGGCCGGCTGGGCGGGGCGATGAACGCGATGCTGGGCCGGGTGGAGTACGAGATCGGGGCCCGCACGGCCTCCGAGCTGAAGCTGCGGCGCTTCCTCGCCGATGCCTCGCACGAACTCCGTACCCCCTTGACGTCGATCCGCGGCTTCGCCGAGCTCTACCGGCGCGGCGGTGACCCCGCGGACGCGATGCGGCGCATCGAGGCGGAGGCCGCGCGGATGGGGGTGCTCGTAGAGGACCTTCTGATGCTGGCCCGGCTCGACGAACAGCGGGAACCGCAAAAGCTGCCCGTCGATCTTCTGGAACTCGCGCTGGACGTGGCGCGGGCTCTGCATGCCCGCTCCACGAGCCGTGTCGTGCAGATCCTGGACCTCGACGAATCGGACGCTCTCATCGAACCCATGACCGTGATCGGTGATCCGCTGCAGTTGCGGCAGGTACTCGGCAACCTCCTGGCCAACGCCGACCGCCACACACCCCCCAGCGCCCACATCACCCTACGGATCGGCTCCCGACGGCCCGACACGCTCGGCCCGGCCCTCGCCGCCACGGGCACCGCAGCGTCCGCTGACCGTCCGGCCGCGGTCATCGAGGTCGCCGACACGGGCCCGGGGGTGCCGCCCGGGCATGCCCCATACGTGTTCGAGCGGCTCTACCGCGCCGACCCGGCGCGCACCGGCGGCGGCGCAGGGCTCGGGCTGGCGATCGCCGCGGCGATCGTGGAGGCGCACGGCGGCCGGCTGGATCTGGCGGCCCAACCCCCAGGCACGGGGGCGACGTTCCGCGTCATCCTGCCGCTCCCGTAAAAATCGCTTCGGATTCCCAGGTGGCTTTGAGGTTGGGCCCAGGGTCCGCTGAACCTGGACTGCCAGCATCACCACTCGTACGGACGGCCGGCCACGTCAGTGGCCGGCGGTAGTCGGATTCAAGGGAGTGGTGAGGATGCGAACGGCGCTCACAGCGCGTGCGCTGACATTGCCGGCCGCCGCAATCGTGGCGATGGGCCTGCTGACAGGCTGCGGCGGATCGGACAGCGACAGTTCGAAGGTGGCCTCTCTCAGCGGTGCGGGCAGCAGCTCGGGCGGCGCAGGCTCGGCCAAGAGCGATGCCGAGCAGTCGCAGGAGTTCGTGTCCTGCATGCGGGACAACGGTGTCGACATGGAGGACCCGGACCCTGAGACGGGGAAGCTGAACCTCCAGTCCGTGATGGGCGGCGGCGCCGACTCCGGGGCTTTGCGCACCGCGATGGAAGCATGCCGTGACAAGGCGCCGCAGGCCATGAAGGACCGCGGCGGCCAGGGCACCCCGGACGCCGCGCAGCTGGAGAACATGAAGAAGTTCGCGGCGTGCATGCGCGAGAACGGTGTCGACATGGACGACCCCGGGCCCGAGGGCCTCGACCGGGAGTCGATGAACATGAGCGATCCGAACTTCCAGGATGCCATGGGTGAGTGTCGCGAGTTCCTCGGCGGCATGATGGGAGGCCCGAAGTGACTCTGCATGACACCACCGAGAACCACCTGGCCGACGACAGCACCGAAAGCGACGACGGCTCCGGCGGTCAGGCCCCCGCGGCGAGCCGCCGTGGGAAGCGCCCTCTGCGTACCTCGCTGATCTCCATCGCGGTGCTGGTCATCGCCGGCGCGGGCGTCGCTGCCGCGACCGGAGTCCTGGGTGGGGACGGCGATTCGGCCGCCTCAGCCGCCCCGGCGGGCCCGCCCAAGACCGCGAAGGTCCAAAGCGCCTCGTTGACGCGTACCGAAACCGTCAACGGCAACCTCGGGTACGGCGACGCCACTGCGGTTCAGGCCCCGCCTTCCGCCAGCGCCACGTCCGCCAGTACCGGCCAGGGCGGCCAGGGTGCGCAGAGCAACGGCTCGGGAGTGGTCACGTGGCTGCCGGCGGAGGGCGCCACCATCAAGCGCGGTGAAACCGTGTACAGCATCGATGAGCGCAAGGTGCCGCTCCTGTACGGGTCCACCCCCCTCTACCGCACGATCCAGTCCGGCAGTGAGGGCAAGGATGTCAAGCTGCTGGAGGAGAACCTCTCCGCCCTCGGATACACCGGTTTCACGGTGGACGACGAGTACACCGACGCCACCGCCACCGCGGTGAAGGCGTGGCAGGAGGACCTCGGCCGCGAAGAGACCGGAACCATCGCGCCGGGAGACGCCGTCGTGGCCGCCGGCGAGCGCCGGGTAGCCGACGTCAAGGCCGCCGGCGGCAGCTCGCCCACCGGGGACATCCTCACCTGGACCGGCACCGAGCGTATCGTCACGGTCGACCTCGAAGTCAAGTTCGAGGACCTCGTCGACGACCGCACCAAGGCCACCCTCAAGCTCCCCGACGGCACCAAGGTCGACGCCACCGTCAAGGACATCGGCACCGCGGCCACCGCCGCCCCGGCCACCGGCAGCACCGCCGGCTCCACAGGGTCCGCCGCCAGTTCCACCGACGCCACGCTCCCGATCAAGCTCGAGGTCAAGGATCAGAGCAAGCTCGGCCGTTACCAGGCCGCGCCAGTGGACGTCACCTTCGAGGCCGAGACCCGCAAGGACGTCCTGACCGTTCCGATCAACGCCCTGGTGGCGCTCCGTGAAGGCGGCTACGCGCTCGAAACCGTCGGCACCAAGGGCATCGAATACCTCCCGGTGGAGCTCGGCATGTTCGCCGGCGGACTGGTCGAGGTCTCCGGCCAGGGCGTCACCGCCGGCCTGGTCGTAGGGGTTCCCAAGTGACCCCTGCCACCCCACCGGTCATCGAGCTGAACGGGGTGACCAAGTCCTACGGCGATGTGGCCGCCCTCGCCGGAGCCGACCTGGTGGTACGGCGCGGTGAACTCCTGGCCGTCGTCGGGCCCTCCGGCTCCGGCAAGTCCACCATGCTCAACATCATCGGCACCCTCAGCCGGCCGACCACCGGAACCGTCGCCATCGACGGCCACAACATCTCGGAGCTCAGCGACCGCGAACTGTCCGCGCTGCGCGCCGGCACGATCGGCTTCGTCTTCCAGCAGTTCCACCTCGCCCCCGGCGTCCCCGCCCTGGACAGCGTCGCCGACGGACTGCTCTACAGCGGCAAGCCACGCCGTGAACGACGAGAGCTCGCCGAACAGACCCTGCGCCGGGTGGGCCTGGGCCACCGGCTGTACAACGAACCGCACCAGCTGTCGGGCGGTGAGAAGCAGCGTGTCGCCATCGCCCGTGCCGTCCTCGGCGACCCGCCCCTGCTGCTCGCCGACGAGCCGACCGGCGCACTCGACTCCCGCTCCGGGGCGGTGGTCATGGAGCTTCTCCACGAACTACACGACGCCGGAACCACCGTCGTGATCATCACTCACGACCGTGACATCGCCGCATCCCTGCCCCGAGAGGTCCGCATCAAGGACGGCCGCATCGAACATGACTCCGCCCTTCCGGGCCACGCCTACGAGAGGGCCGGGGCATGACCACCAGTGCACCAC
>NZ_JBHXNP010000154.1:0-15615 GCF_042719495.1 Streptomyces sp. NPDC058525 | reverse complement strand
AAGTACGTCCAGTACTCGGGCGCCCCTCCGCCTTGCGATGCACGGCGCCAGACGACGCGGGCTTAACCGGCAAGATCCGAAAGAGACGACCTAGCCCCGGCCGGTGTTGAGCCGGGCGGCCTGGCGGGTCAGGTGGTTGCGCTCGGCGAGGTTGGCGGCCTTGGCGGCGGCCTCGGCGTACAGGCGGGCCGCCGTCGCCAGATCGCCGTCGCGCTCGTGGAGGTACGCCGCCACCGCCGTGTGCCGGGGCAGTGACTCGTCCAGCGCGGCGAGCGCCGCCAGGCCGGCCCGCGGTCCGTCGGCCTCGCCGACGGCCACCGCGCGGTTGAGCCGGACGACCGGGCTGTCGGTCAGCCGCACGAGCTCGTCGTACCACTCGGCGATCTGCACCCAGTCGGTCTCCCCGGCCGTGGGCGCGTCGGCGTGGAGCGCCGCGATGGCCGCCTGCGCCTGGAACTCGCCCAGCCGGTCGCGGGCGAGGGCCGCCTGCAGGATCGCCACGCCCTCGGCGATGGACCCGGTGTCCCACCGGCCGCGGTCCTGCTCGGCGAGCGGCACCAGGCTCCCGTCGGGCGCGGTCCGGGTGGCGCGCCGGGCGTGGTGGAGCAGCATGAGGGCGAGCAGCCCGGCCACCTCTGGATGGTCGATCGCGGCCGCGAGCTGCCGGGTGAGCCGGATCGCCTCGGCCGCGAGGTCCACGTCGCCGGAGTAGCCCTCGTTGAACACCAGGTAGAGGACGCGCAGCACGGTGGCCACGTCGCCGGGCCGGTCGAACCGCACGCCCGAGACGGTGCGCTTGGCCCGGCTGATCCGCTGGGCCATCGTCGCCTCGGGCACCAGGTAGGCCTGGGCGATCTGGCGGGTGGTCAGGCCGCCGACGGCGCGCAGGGTGAGCGCGACGGCGGACGACGGCGTCAGCGAGGGGTGGGCGCACAGGAAGTACAGCCGGAGCGTGTCGTCCGCCTCGGGCACCGGCCCCGGCGCCGGCTCCTCGTCGACGAGGTCCTCGCGCCGGCGCCGGGCGGCGTCCGAGCGGGTCGCGTCGAGGAACCGGCGCCAGGCCACGGTGACCAGCCAGCCCTTGGGGTCCCGCGGCGGATCGGCCGGCCAGACGCGGACCGCCTCGACCAGCGCGTCCTGCACGGCGTCCTCGGCCGCCGCGAAACCGGCTCCGCGGCGGACGAGGATCCCGAGCACGCTCGGCGTGAGGCTGCGCAGCAGGACCTGGTCCATCGCGGCGGTCACTCCGTGATCGTGGGCGGCGCGGCCAGGAACGGCCGGACCTCGAGCCACTCGTGGATGGGCTTGCCGCCGGCCCCGGGGGCGGCCGAAAGCTCCCCGGCCAGCTCGACGGCCCGCTCGTAGCCGTCGACGTCGATCACCATCCAGCCGGCGATGAGGTCCTTGGTCTCGGCGAACGGGCCGTCGGTGACCGGCGGGCGCCCCTCGCCGTCGTAGCGGACCCACGCACCCCCGGGGGCGAGCGCCTGCCCGTCGACGAACTCCCCGGTTCCCTCGAGCCGGGTCGCGAAGTCCTGCATGTACTGCATGTGGGCCGTGATCTCCTCCGGTGTCCACTGGTCCATCGGCACGTCGTTGACCGCGGCCGGGGCGCCGCGATAGTGCTTGAGCAGCAGGTACTTGGCCATCGTTCTTCTCCTCTGTGCTGTGCGGCCCATTGTGGTCGCCTTCACAGCGGGGACGGAGCCGCTCACGGATTCTCGACATCGCCGTCCGAACCTTTTTACCCGCGTGGCCGAGCCCCTCCGTCCGGGCCTGTCCGGGCCTGTCCGGGCCCGTCCGGCCTGTCCGGGCCTTTCACCCTCCGATGCCGGCGGCGGTGCCGAGGAGGGTGTGCCCGGCAGGGGTGAGGGAGTGCCGGACGTGCTTTCCGTTGCGGTCGATGCCGGTGAGACCGGCCTCGCGCAGGACGGTGGCGTGCTCGCTGGCGCTGGCGAGGGAGACGTGCGCGTGCCGGGCGAGCTGGGTGGTGGTGCAGGCCGGGTGCGCGGCGATGACGTCCAGCACGGTGGCCCGGGTCCGGCCCAGCAGGGCGATCAGCGGCTGCGGGAGGCCGCTGCCGGGGCGGCGGCCGGGTCCGGGCGCGGCCCAGAGGGCGCCCGCCGTGGCCAGGTCGCGCAGCACGGGGTAGATCAGCAGGAGCTGGGAGCCGTGGCGGCGGGCGAAGAGCTGCGGGACGCTCCCGCAGAACACCGCGGGCGCGATGAGGAACTCCCGGCCCTCCATCCGCACGTCGCTGCTCTGCAACCAGGGGCGGTAGCCGGGAACCTCCAGGGTCGGCGCGTTCCACACCAGCATCGGGCCCAGCCGGCCGAACAGCCCGGCCAGCCCGCCCTGGGCCAGCAGCCGGCCGCACAGGGTCAGCTCGGTCTCCACGAGCCGGCGGACCTGCTCCCCGTACGGGGCGACGGCCACGTCGTGGCAGTGCCGCAGGGCCCGCGTCAGCCGCGCACCGGCCTCGCGGTCGCGCTCCAGGACCCGGCCCAGCCACGGCGCCCGCCGCCGGGACATGCACGCGGCGAAGGTGAACTCCTCGCGCAGCCGCTGGTGCGGCATCGCGCGCACCAGCTCGATCGCCTCGTCGATGCTGTCGGCGGGGCCGGTCGCCGTGAACAGGTCGACCATCCCGCCCGTCGGCCGGGCCAGGAAGCGGGCGAGATCCCGCCCGTCCGCCTCGATCCGCGGACCGGTCCGCGTGCGCCAGGCCCCGAACATCGCCCGCCGTTCGCGGGTCTGCACGTTCCACAGGCTGAGCTCGGTCTCCGCGAGCGGCCCCAGCGAGGTGAGGCGGACCCGTGCCAGATCCTCGGCGGTGAAATGTATCCGCAAGGTCACCCGGGTGAGTCTTCCGGCCCGCCGTCGTTTCGGTCCAGGGAGAAACGAGTCGATTCCACCGGGCCGCCGGAACCAGTCACGTCCCTGACCCGTTCGTGAACCAGCCCCACCAGCCCCACCAGCCCCACCAGCCCCACCAGCCCCACCAGCCCCACAAGTGACCGGGGCCCGGACCGTGTCGGTCCGGGCCCCGGTCCTGTGCGGAGGGGGGTGCCTCAGCAGCGCGTGGACACGCCGCCCGTCTCGTTCCCCTTCAGCAGGCCGCCCCAGATCCAGTTGCCGGAGTAGAGCCTGACCCACTTGTCGTGAGCGACGCCGTTCTGGTTCACCCACTGGCCGTGGCTCCAACACGAGGCGTTGAGGCCGGTGTTGGCGCCGACGGAGTAGGCGATGTCGCAGTTGGTGGACGCGCAGGTGCGGACGTTCGCGGAGGTCCAGGTGGTGACGACCTGGTTGACGCCCACGTCGGACGCCGTGTTCTGGGTGATCGGCCGGTCGGCGGGCGGTGTCGCCGCGGCAGCGGGCGCGGCCATCCCGACGGCAGCCAGCATCCCTGCCGCGACCGCCGTCAAGACCTTGACTCGCGTACTCATGGTGAAGTTCCTCCCCGTTTGCGAATGATCTTCCGGAATATCCGGCGCGAAAGACGCTAATCGGCGAAGAGTCCGTGTGTTGAGTCATGTATTGGCCAACTTGTTTTGGTTGTCACCGCCGTTGCTGCGGTCACTTTCGTCACTGCCGTCACTGCCGTGACCGCCGCCGTGGCTGTGGATCGCCGGGCGCCGTTGTCAGACCCATGGGCAAGGATCATGTTCATGAAGACCATGTCCGCCGATGAGGCGCTGTCCGTCATGTCCAGCCGCGATGAGTACGAGGCCGCCCTCGACCGCCTGCGCGAGGCCTCACTGGCCTACTACGGCGAGGGCGACAGCCCGCTGGACGACGCCACCTACGACCGGCTCCGCCTCGCCGTGCTGGCCTGGGAGCAGGCCCACCCCGACGAGGTCGCCCAGGATTCGCCGACCGGCCTGGTCGGGGACGGCGCCGCGCCGGTGGGCGACGTCGCGCACACCACCCGGCTGCTCAGCCTGGACAACGTCTTCGACCCGGCCGGCCTCCTCGCCTGGGGCGCCTCGCTCCGGCGCCGCCTGGGCCGGGAGCCCGCCGGCGGGTTCACCGTCGAACCGAAGATGGACGGTGCGGCCGTCGCCGCCCGCTACCGCGCCGGGCGGCTGGAACAGATCGTCACCCGCGGCAACGGCACCCACGGCGAGGACGTCAGCCACGTCATCGGCACCATCGAGGGCCTGCCCGAGCAGCTGCCCGTACCGGCCACGTTCGAAGTCCGCGGCGAAGTCCTCTTCACACAGGCCCAGTTCGAGACCGCGAACGAGATCCGCGCCGCACACGGCGCGCAGGTCTTCGCCAACCCGCGCAACGGCACGGCCGGCACCCTGCGGGCCAAGGACCGTCCCTACCGACTGGCGATGACCTTCTGGGCGTACGGCGCGGTCGAGCTCGACGACATCGCGTTCGCGCCCCCCGGGGCCACCCACGCCGAGACCCTGGCCGCCGTCGCCGCGGCCGGAGTGCGGACCACCGCCGGCACGCCCGCCGGCCTGCACGTGGTCGCGACCCTCGCCGAGGCCCAGCGGAAGGTCGACGAGACGGCCGCGATGCGCGCCGCCCTGCCGTTCGGCATCGACGGGATCGTCATCAAGGCGAACGACGCGGCCGAGCAGGCCAAGGCCGGGTTCGGCAGCAGGTTCCCGCACTGGGCGATCGCCTTCAAGCTCCCGGCCGTCGAGCGGCAGACCGTACTGAAGGACGTGGTCTGGGACGTGGGCCGGACGGGAGTGCTCGCGCCGACGGCCATCCTCGAACCGGTGGACATCGACGGATCCACGGTCACCCGCGCCACCCTCCACAACCCGGCCGACATCCGCCGCCGCGACCTCCACATCGGAGACACCGTCACCGTCTACAAGGCCGGCGACATCATCCCCCGCGTCCAGGCCGCCGTCACCGCCCTGCGCCCGGCCGGCGCCCCGGAGGTGCCGCTGCCCGAGGCATGCCCCAACTGCTCGGGGGAGATCAACAAGGAGCAGGAGCGGTGGCGCTGCGCCAAGGGAACCGCCTGCGCCCTGCCCGCACTGATCGAGTACGCCGCCGGGCGCGACATGCTCGACATCGACGGCCTGGGCAAGACGTACGTCAACGCCCTCATCGAGGCCGGCGCCGTCACGGACGTGGCCGACCTGTTCACCCTCACCGAGGACCAGCTCACCACCGCCTCCGGCAGCGCGAAGCGCGGGCGAAGCTGGCCGAGCAGATCGAGGCCGCCAAGTCCCGCCCGCTCAGCCGCGTCTTCTGCGCCCTGGGCGTCCTCGGCACCGGCCGCAGCATGTCCCGCCGCATCGCCGCCTACTTCGGCACCATGGACGCCATCCGGCAGGCCGACGCCGCGCTGATGCAGGAAGTCGAGGGCATAGGCGGGGAGAAGGCCCCGGTCATCGTCGAGCAGGTCGCAGCCTTGGTCCCGGTCATCGACAAGCTGGCCGCGGCCGGGGTCAACATGACCGAACCCCGAGAGCCCGTGACGGCCGGCGAGGGCCCGCTGGCGGACGCGACTGTCGTCGTCACCGGCAAGATGAGCGGCCCGCTGGCGAGCCTGGGCCGCTCCGAGATGAACGCCCTGATCGAGAGGGCCGGAGGCAAGGCGGGCAGCAGCGTCAACTCCAGGACCACCTACCTGGTCTCCGCACCGTCCGCGGGCGGCAAGCCCAGCTCCAAGGCCCTCAAGGCCGCGGAACTGGGCGTCACGGTCCTCACACCGGAGGCCTTCGCCGACCTCGTCGCCGACCACCTGGCCTGATCCGCGGCGACGCGCGGCTGCGCCCCGCCGGCCTGCCCTACGGGCCCATGTGCAGGTGGGCGGCCCAGAGGGTCGGGGTGTCGGGATAGCGGTCGCGCTCCGCGCGGACGGCCTCGTCCAGGGCCAGCGCCGGATCCCCCGCCGCGGGCCCGGGGCCGACGAGAGCCGCGTAGAAGGCACCGGTCAGGCGGGTGGCCGCCTCGTCGTCGGCCGTCCACAGCGTGCCGATCACATGGGTGTACCCGGCCATGAGGAACCCGCCGGTGAGGTGGAGCGCCTCGTCGGCCAGTTCGTCGCGGGTACGGACGGTCTCGCAGGCCGAGAGGTAGGCCAGCTGGGCTCCGCCGAGGTGCAGCCGGCTGATGTCGGCGACGGTGAGCGGCCGCTCCTGGTGGTCGTGGAGCAGCAGCCGTCCCGTCGCGGCCCCGTCCGCGGCGGCGACGGCATGGCAGCCGAAATGGACCCACGGGTGGCCCGGCAAGGCGTCCAGGACGGCGCGGCGGGTCGCCTGATCAGCGGTCAGGACCCGGCTGTCCGGCCGGTGCCGGGTCAGGGCCCCGGCTTCCCGGAGGGCACCGGGCAGCTCCGCGGCGCCCGGGGTGTGGGGCAGCGCGACCACCAGCGGCGGCCCGTCGGCCCCGGCGCCCCGCCGGGCCCGTTCCCGGACGGCGGCGCGCTCCCGGGCCGCGGCCAGGCTGCGCAGGGTGGGCGCGTAGGACGAGACCACCCGGTCCAGGACCGGGCCGGCCGCGTGCAGGGGGAGGGCGGTGAGGGCTCCGGTGGGCACCCACCACAGGCGGGGCCGGACCGCGCCCGGGGCGGCCGGACCGTCGAACGACAGCGCGGCCAGCACCGGTTGGGCCACCTCGGCCCCGATCCAGTCCAGAGTGGCGCGCACCGTGTCCTGGGCGTCCAGCTGCCCGGTCATCGACAGGGCGGGGTCCGCCAGGCGGTCCACGGCCGCCACGAACGCGCCGACGCGCTCCGGGACCGTGTCGTGCGTGAGGCCGGGCAGCGGGACGAGCCGTACGCCCCCGGTGGTGACCAGCAGGGCGTCGGTGCGCAGCCCGCTGTGGTTGAGGATCACCACCGGCCCGTCGGCGGCGGCCGCCGCCATCAGGTGCGCGGTGCGCGGCGGGCGGAGGAAGTCGGTGAACCCGGGCCTGGCGCGGATCTCGCCGACGAGCTCCTCCCAGGCCTCGGCCAGCGAGTGCCGGTCCTGGCCGGGCAGCGGCGCCTCGGCCGGGCTGCCGGCCGGAGGATCGGACGGCCCGGTGAACAAGGGGTGTTCGGGGCGGTCCAGTGCCTCGCGCAGTTCCTCGAACCGGCGGGCGAGGCCCGGCTGGAGCCGGTGCAGCTCGGTGACCTCGGTACGGGCGTCCAGGGCCTGGCCCAGGAGGATGCCGCGGCCCTGCTCCAGTAGCTGCACCGCCCGCTCCGGGTCCCCGAGCGCCAGCGCGCAGGCCGCGGCGTCCGAGGCGAGCCCGGCCAGCGCGGCGAGTTGGCGCTCCCGGTCCGAGCGGGTGATCCGGCGCGGGGCGACCCGGGGGAGCAGCTGCACGGCGAGTTGGAGGGCCCGGTCCGCCTCGACCCAGTCGTCCCGGCGCAGCGCGCCCAGCCCCCAGCGGCGGGCGGCGGAGACCCGGTCGCTGACCGGTACCCCCTCGTCCCGTGCGAGCAGCCGCCACAGCCGGCCGGAGGCGGCCGCCGCGTCCGCGTCCCCCTCCGTGACGGCGCGGACGTCCAGGGCGTAGGCGAGCAGCGCGGCGGAGGCGGGGAACTGCTGGTGCTGCGGCGGCGTCGCCCCGACGGCGTCCTGGGCCGCCCCGACCAGGGCGTCGAGCGTGGCCGGCCCGGGATCCCGGTCGTAGGCCATGCGCAGCACCTGGGCGTGCATGCGCAGCCGGTCGGCCAGGTTGGGATGGCCCTCGGGGGTCGCTGCGACGGCCCGGTGGGCGGCGTGCACGGCATCGGCGAGGTCCGGCTGCTCGGCCCGCTCCCGGAAACGCTGGGTCAGCGCGAAGGCGAGGTTGGACTGGAACCGCGCGTACAGCGGGTGCCCGGTGCCGGTCGCGGCCACCGCGCGCCGGGCCAGGGCCAGTGCCTCGTCCAGCACCTCCGGCCCGCCGCCGCCCCATTCGGCCTGCTGCCGCAGGGCCTCGCCCAGGTTGGACCAGGCGGCGGGCGGGGTGGGACGGTGCGGGCTCCCGGCGGACTCGCGCAGCAGGACGACGGCTTCGGCCAGGGCCGAGGAGTCGTGGTGGTGCAGGGCCAGGGCCAGCATGCAGGTGCCGAGGCCGGAGACCCGGCCCGGCCGGCGCGGATCGTCGGGAGCGGTCGCGGCCAGCACGGCACGGTGCAGGTCCACGGCCTCGGTCAGGTCCTGGAGCGCGCCGAGGCGCTGCCAGCGCAGCTGGAGGGTGCCCGCCAGGTTGGCCCGTACGGCGGGTGCGCCGGGGTGCTGCGGCGGGACCGTGCCGAGGGCCGTGCGGAACAGGCGGACGGCGGTGTTCAGATCGCCCGGCTCGCCGAGGCGTTCGTAGCGGGACCAGTGGGAGGTGCCCAGGCCGTTGGTGGCCTCGAAGCGGATCTCGCCGTCCCCGCTCATCTGCACCAGGGCCTCGAAGCCGCTGATCGCCTGCTCCAGGTCGGCCGTACTGCCCTGCTCCTCGTACCGGGCGAAGTGGGTCTGGGCCCGTTCCAGCGCGGTCAGTTCGGGCCGCTGCCGCGCCTCATCTTGCTGTACGGGCCGGTTCTGGCGTTCGGGCTCGGCCGGTCGTACGGGCTCGGCCGGTCGTACGGGCGCGGGCCGTCGTACGGGCGAGGCCCGGACCCTGGGCGGGCGTGCCAGTGGGAGCGCCGGCACGTTCGCGGGCGACCGCGCGTCCGGCATGCGTTCCCCGTCCGCCGAGGCCGCGCGCAGCGCCTGCCGCAGCTGCTCGGCGCGGGCGGCGGCCTCCTCCACCCGGCCGCGCTGGGGGTGGTCGGCGGGGAAGCGGGCGAGGGCCGTGCGGTAGGCCTCGGCCGCCTCGTCGAGCGCGACCGCCGACCGGTTGGTGCCAGCGAGCCGCATCAGGGTTCCGGCGAGGTTGATCAGGCCCCGGGTGTGCGCGGGCGTGCCGGGGGTGGTGTGCCGTACGGCCGCCCGCTGATGCACGGCGGCCTCGTCCAGCACGGCCGGATCGGGCCGTTCGGCGTCGAGGCGCAGCAGGGCGTTGCCGAGGTTGCCGCGCTGTCCGGCGTACTCGGGATGGGTGGAGGGCAGGAGCTCCAGCGTGCGGCGGTACAGCGCGATGGCCTCCTCCAGCACGGCCGTGTCCCGGGACGCGTCGAACAGCTCCTGGAGGCTGGTCGCCAGTGCGGACAGGTGGTGCGCCGTCGAGGCCGGGTCGTCGCGGCCGTCGGCGGCGACCGCCGCGCGCCCGGCGGCGACGGCCTCGTCCAGGGCCTTGCGGGAGCGGTCCCGCTCCCAGCTCAGCCGCAGCAGCGTCCCCAGGGTGGTCAGCGCGTACGCGTGCCGGTGCTGCCCCTCGAAGGTGCCGGCCACCGCGATCCGCGCCAGCCGGACTCCGGCGGCCAGGTGCCGCGGGTCGTGCGAAGCCATGTACGCCATCCGGAGTTCCTCGGCGGCGTCGAACGCCTCCTCGGCCCCGGCCACAGCCGCCCCGGACCGCCGCCGCCCCGCCCACCTGGACCACCAGCCCGCCACGAGCCCCACCCCCCGTACGTACGTCTCCCGCCGCTCCGGAGCCCGGAGTCTGACAGCGCCCGGCTCTCCGGGCAACGGCAACACCAGCCATATGGATCACGGGAGTTGGGCAATGGACTGGTGGGGGAGACGGGGCTAGCGTGGGTGGGTCGACAGAAGGGGGAGCCGATGGCGGTCGACGACGGTCCGATGGACGCCTCCGTGCCGCTGGCCACGGTCTGCGCACGGCTGGACGACGTGCGCGAGGTGGCCGCACGGCGCGGCCGGACGGCCGAACTGGAGGAGATCCTCACCGGGATCCGCGGCGCCGAGGAGGATCCGGGCCCGCAGGTCCGCGCCCTGCACGAGCTGCTGCGCCGGTGCGGGGTGCACAACGGCATCGACGGCATCGGCCGCGGGGCGGGCATCGGAGGACTCCCCGCCCTGGACGGCCATCCCGTCGAGGAGGGCTTCGTGTGCCCCCGGCGCCGGTGCGCCCGCGTGGCCCTGGGCCGTGATCCGGCGCCGCAACGCCACTGCCGCCTGCACGACGAGCCGCTCAGGCTGCGCCGGGTGGCCCCATGAGCGTCCTCCTCGCCGAGATCGGCAAGGGCTTGGCCGCACGCTGGCTGACCCTGCTCGTCCCGTCCGGGCTGCTGTTCCTCGGGCTCGTCGCGGCCGCGGCGCTGCTCGGCCACGGCCACGCCCTCGACGCGGGCCTGCTGGTGCGGGAGCTCGACGCGCTGGCCGCCCGCCCCGCCGCCCGTTCGCCGGGCGTCGTCCTGCTGGCCGCCGCCGCGGTCGTCCTGGCGGGTGCCGGCGTCGCCCTGCTGGTGCGCGGGGTCGCGGGGTCGGTCGAAGCGCTCTGGAACGGGCAGTGGCCCCGCCCGCTGCGGCCGCTCGCGCGCTGCCTCAGGGCCCGCCGGCTGGCCCGCTGGCAGCGGGCCGACGAGGCGCACGCCGAGGCGCTGCGCGTGAAGATCCGGCTGCTGGAGACCGAGGGCGCGGACGCCGCGGGCATCCCCGACACCGCCCTGCTGAACGCCGCACGCAACCGGATCTGCCTGGTGCGGCCCGACCGGCCGGTGTGGTCGGCCGACCGGATCCGCGCGGCCGACCTGCGCGTGCACACCGCCTACGGCCTGGACCTGGACTCGGCCTGGCCCCGGCTGTGGCTGATCCTGCCCGAGGAGACCCGTACGGAACTGCGCGCGGCCCGCGCCGCCTACACGGGCGCGGCCGCGCTGGCCGCGTGGAGCGTCCCCTACCTGCTGCTGGCCCTGTGGTGGTGGCCGGCGGCGCCGGTCGCGGCCGGCATCGCGGCGGTCGCCCTGCGCCGCGGCCGCGCCGGCATGGACGCCTTCGCCGAACTCGTAGAAGCCGTGGTCGACCTGCACGGCGGAGACCTGGCCGAGAGGCTCAACGCGGACACCCCGGACGTGTTCCTCCCGGAGACCGGGGCCCGCATCACCCGCCGTCTGCGCAAGGGCGCGTGACGTGATATCAGTCGCCGGGCGGCTGCTCCACCGCCTGCCGCCCTTGTCCGTCCCACCGAGGAACCATCCGTGAACCACGCACCCGACCCCTTCCAGCTGCTCCCCGGCGCCGCCGAGTCGCCGGTGATCCTGCACGTGCCGCACTCCTCGCGCCGCGTACCGAGGTCCCTCCGCGACGGCATCGTGCTCGACGACCCGGGGCTCGAAAGGGAGCTGGACCACATCACGGACGCCCACACCGCCGACATCGCCGAGGCGGCCGCGGCCGGGTCCGCCGTCAGGCCGTGGCAGTTCGTCAACCGGCTGTCCCGTCTCGTCGTCGACCCCGAGCGGTTCCCCGACGAGCGCGAGGAGATGCTGGCTGTGGGCATGGGAGCGGTGTACACGCACACCACCCACCGGGAGCGGCTGCGTCCCGAGGGCTTCGACGGCCGGCCGCTGGTCGACCGCTACTTCCATCCGTACGCGGAAGCGGTGACGCGGGCCGTGGAGGACCGGCTGCGGGCCGTCGGACGAGCGGTGATCATCGACGTGCACTCGTACCCGACGCGGCCCCTCCCGTACGAACTGCACGCGGACGGCGGCCGGCCGCCGATCTGCCTGGGCACGGACCCGTTCCACACACCGGCCGGCCTGCTCGCCGCCGCCGAGCGGGCCTTCGCGGGCTTCGGCGGCACGGGCCTCGACAGCCCCTTCGCCGGCACCTACGTGCCGCTGGAGCACTACGGCAAGGACGGCCGGGTCGAGGCGCTGATGGTGGAGATCCGCCGGGACACGTACATGTCCGAGCCCGGCGGCCCCGCCGGACCGGGCCTCGCCGTGCTGGCGACGGCGCTGGCGCGGCTCGTGGACGGCCTGCTCCCCTAGGCCGCGCCCCCGCCGACCAGGGCGGTCGAGCGGTTCCTCCTGGTCGGCGCCGGTCATTGGGCTTTCCGCCGAGGGAATCCGATGTCCGTGGTGGAGAACGCACATTGCGTGCGCGGACACCGCCGGATTGGATTGCCAAGATCAAGACGCGGGGGAAGCGAATGACATCCATGCTCGACGGCTGTACGTCCTGGCCCCAGGAGTTCGTCGACCGCTACTGGGCGGCCGGGCACTGGCGCGGCAACACGCTGGACAACCTGCTGCGCGGCTGGGCCCTCCAGTACGGACCGCGCACCGCGCTCGTACACGGCGGCACCCGCACCACATACGCGGCCCTGAACCGGCGCGCCGACCGCATGGCCGCCGGATTCCGGCTGCGCGGGCTGCGGCCCGGGCAGCGGGTCGTCGTCCAGCTGCCGAACGTTCCCGAGTTCGTCACCACCGTGTTCGCGCTGATGCGCGCCGGCGCGGTTCCCGTCCTGTGCCCGGTCTCCTGCCGCGCGCCCGAGGTGTCGCACCTCGTGCGGGTCGCCCAGGCCGTCGGCTACGTCGGCCCCGCCGTGTACGAGGGCTTCGACCACACCGCGATGGCCGCGGACATCGCCGCCCAAGGCCCCTTCCTGCGAAGGGTGTTCACCTACGAGGAGCCGGGCACCTCGTCCCCGTACGGCGGCCTCACCACCGACCCGGCGGGCTGCCAGTACAGCCCGCTGGGCGCCATCGACGCCGCGCCCGAGCCGCCGCTCGCGCAGAGCGCCGGGCAGGTGGCGTTCTTCCTGCTCTCCGACGTCGGCTCCGGCGAGCCCCGGCTCGTTCCGCGCACCCACGACGACTACGCCCACCAGGCACGGGCGGCCGCCGAGCTGGTGTCCCTCACCGAGAACGACGTGTACCTCGCAATGCTGCCCGCCGAGTCCGACTTCACCCTCGGCTGCCCCGGCATCGTCGGCACCCTCTCCGCCGGCGGCACCGTCGTCCTGGCCGAGAACCCGGATCCCGCCGCATGCCTGGCCGCCATCGATCGGGAGCGGGTCACCGTCACCTCGCTGGCGCCCGCCACCGCACGGCACTGGCTCGACGTACTCCCCGCGGTCCGGGCCGACCTGGGCAGCCTGCGCCTCGTACAGATCGGCGGCGACGCGGCGCCCGTGGACCGGCGGACCGCCGAAGGCATGGGCCGCGCAGGGAGCTGTCGCGTACAGCAGGTCTTCGGCACGGCCGAGGGCCTGCTCACCCTCACCCGGCCCGCCGATCCCGACGAGACCGTGCTCACCACGCAGGGCCGCCCGCTCTCGCCCGACGACGAGATCCGCATCGTCGACACCGACGGCAGGGACGTGGCCGAGGGGGAGCCCGGCGAACTCCTCGCCCGCGGCCCGCACACCCCGCGGGGCTACTACCGGGCGCCGGACCACGACGCCCGCTCCTTCACCCCCGACGGCTACTTCCGCACCGGCGCCGTCGCCCGGCGCACCCCCGACGGCAATCTCGTCGTGACGGGCCGCCCGGGGCTGCCGGCCACTTCGCACTGAGGGCCGATCGGGACGGGGACGGGACGGAGCCGGCCGGATTCGAACCGGCGTCCTCACGATTTTGGAGACCGCGCGCGTCGACCTCTGCGCTACGACTCCGCCCCGCCCCGCATCCTAGGCCGTTCCCGCGATGGCCAGAGCCGTCGTAGCCCCCGATGCCCAGGGGCCGCCTGACCTGCACGTTGATGACCCCTTCCGCGCCGTGACGCCATCGGTGGCGAGTCTGGCGCTACAAATGAATCGCGATGGCGCCACGTGTGTGCCATGATGGCACCACGGGGGACGCGCCCCTCGGCCTCACGGGCCGAGGGGCGCGTTGCGTGGACTGGTCGTCAAGGGGGGCGGGGTCATGAGGGCAGCACACAGCCGGCGGCGGGCGGCACCCGCCCGCCGCCGGCTGGCGGCACCCGCCGCCTTCACCGCCTTCGCCCGCTTCGTGCTCTGCGGCGGCGGGGTGGGGCTCGCCTCCAGCTTCGCCGTGGCCGCCCTCGCCTCCCGGATCCCCTGGATCCTGGCCAACGCCGTGATCACCGTGGTCTCCACGCTCCTCGCCACCGAACTGCACGCCCGCTTCACCTTCGGTGCGGGCCGGTTCGCGACCTGGCGCCAGCACGCGCAGTCCGCCGGGTCCGCGGCCGCCGCGTACGCCGTGACCTGCGGGGCGGTGCTCGTCCTGCGGCACCTGGTCGCGGAGCCCGGCGCCGTCCTCGAACAGGCCGTCTACCTGTCCGCCGCCGCGCTCGCCGGTGTGGCCCGCTTCGCACTCCTGCGCCTCGTCGTCTTCGCCCGCGACCGCTCGCCGGCGGCGGCCGCCCTCCATGCGGCCCGTCCGGTCCGGGCGACGGTGGCCCGCACCCCGGCCCCGGCCGCTCCCACGGCACTCTGTCGCGCCGCTTGACCGCGCCCCCTGCCACGCGCGGCCCTCTACAGCTGTAGAGTCTCTGTGTGCGGCCTTACCGGGCGCGGGAGTTGAAGGGGAGTGGTGTGCCATGCCGAGACGTCACGCAGTGGTGGCCGGGGCCGGAATCGGCGGTCTCACGGCGGCCCTCGCACTGCACCGCCGCGGCTGGCACGTCACCGTCTGCGAACGCGCCCCCGAACTCCCCGCCACCGGCGCCGGCATCGGCCTCGCCCCCAACGCCCTGCGCGCGCTCGACCACATCGGCGTCGACGCCGCGCACGCCGCAGGCAGTGCCGTTCCCACCACGATGGGCCTGCGCCGCTCCGACGGCCAGTGGCTCACCCGCGCCGACACCGCGGACATGGCGGCCCGCTACGGCCTGGCCCCGATCGCCGTCCCGCGCCCCGCCTTCACGGCCGCCCTGGCCGCGGCCCTGCCGCCGGAGGCCCTGCGCTACGGCACCACCGTGACCGGGGTCGACGATGGCGCCGGCCGCGCGACCGTCCGTACGGAAGGCGGCCCGAGCCTGCCCGCCGACCTGGTCGTCGCCGCCGACGGCATCCACAGCCCGCTGCGCCGCGCCTACTTCCCCGCCCACCCCGGCCTGCACTACATCGGCGAGACGGCCTGGCGGACCATGGTGGACGCCGCGGATCTGCGGATTCCGGCCATGAGCGAGACCTGGGGGCGGGGCGAGCGGTTCGGCGTGACCCCGCTCTCCGACGGCCGGTTCTACCTCTACGCCACCGCGGTCGTCCCGGCCGGCACCCGCTCGGCCGACCCGCGCGCCGAACTCCGCCGCCGCTTCGGCTCGTGGCACGACCCGATTCCGGCCCTGCTGGACCGGGTCGACCGCCTCGACCCCGCCGACCTCCTCTGCAACGACCTCTACGACCTGGCCGCCCCGCTCCCGCGCCTGCACCACGGCCGGATCGCCTGGCTCGGCGACGCGGCCCACGCCATGGCCCCCAACCTCGGCCAGGGCGGCTGCCAGGCCATCGAGGACGCGGTGGTCCTCGCCCACCTGCTCCCCGCCGGAGACGACGGGGGCGACGGAGACGATGGGGGCGACGCGGGCGGCGGGAGCGAAGGCAACGGCGCCGACCCGGTCCCGGCCGCCCTCGCCGCCTACACCGCGGCCCGGCGCGCCCGCACCGACGCCGTCCGCGTCCGCGCCCGCCGGGTCGGCCGCCTGGGCGCCGTCCGCAATCCGCTCGCGGCGGCGGCCCGCGACCTCGCGGTCCGCGCCACCCCGGACGGCCTGGCCCTGCGCGGGATGGACGACCTCTTCAACGGCTTCCGCCTGCCCGGATAGCCGGACTCGCCCTCGTGCGCGGTGCTAGGCCGTCTCTTTCGGATCTTGCCGGTTAAGCCCGCGTCGTCTGGTGCCGTGCATCGCA
>NZ_JBHXNP010000153.1:0-15904 GCF_042719495.1 Streptomyces sp. NPDC058525 | reverse complement strand
AACCTATTAAAACCGGTGTTGACTTACATTACTAATACACCGCTCCATAACAACCTAAAACCCCGGGGCACTCTCGTGGGTTCTGACCCCACCGGTGGCGGGGCATGCTAATGCCCCGCCACGGGGTTCTCGTCGTCTGATGGTAGGGAGTTCGCCCGTGTCACCGCTGGATCTCACCACCCATGACTTCGGTCAGTTCGGCGAACCGGTCGAGACGTTCTGTCTGATCACGAGTGAGGACGGCGGCGAGCCCCTCTCGCTGCTGCCCGGTGACGGGTATTCCCGCGTGGTCCACCTGACGCTGCCGCGCGGTACGCGCCTGGGCACGCTGATCGCGGAGAGCGTTCCGCCGGACGCGCACGTCCTGGCCGTCTGCCCGGGCCGCTTCCTCGACTCGCCGACTCCGCAGGAGCTGGGCGCGCGCAAGCTGGCCGTGCTGCCCGCCGGCTCCACGCCGCTCACCGACGAGTACGTCCGCTACTTCCTGCGCAGCGCGGCGAAGACCGACATCGCCCAACAGGCGTCCACCGCCGAGGAGTTCTTCGACCTCGTCGGGGACAGCGACCGGCTGACGATCGTCGACGACGCCTCGGGCACGGAGGCCGAGTTCGACCACACGGTGGGCGACTGCGTCTGGAACCAGCAGGCGGGCGTCCTGGAGCCGGGCGATCAGCAGATCTTCCCCTCCGGCAAGCTGAGCGTCACCGCCGCGGAGATCACCACCTTCGAGCCGGACGCCCGGCTGCTCGGTCTCCACGGGGACCTGACGCTGCGCGGGTGGCCGATCGTGCACCGGCACGCGGACCCCGCCGACGGCCCCGAGCAGCAGCGGCTGTTCGAGGCCCTGTCCCCCATCGTCTCGCAGGCCGTGACGCTGCACGTCGCCGCCGGCCGCATCGAGGGCGTCACACCGCAGACTTCGGGGGCCGCGCCGGCCGCCGCGGAGCTGGACAAGCTCCTCACCGACGATCCGCGCTACCGCGTGATCTGGGAACTCGGCTTCGGGATCAACACCACCACAGAGGTCATTCCGGCGAACTGCGGACCCAACGAGGTGTACGGCGCCACCGGCGGCGTGGTCAACCTCGGCCTGGGCATCACCCCGGCCACCCGCTTCGCCCTGGCCTTCCTCTGCCCCCGCAGCTCGCTGCTGACATCGGACGGAACCGCCGTTCTCGGCGCCCGCAAGGCGGTGCGCCGCGGCCGGATGCAGCGCGTCTCCAGCGCGAGCTGCGGCTGCCACTGACCCCACAGGAGGGAAGCAAGCCCATGACGATCAACCCGGACCTGCGCAAGAGGGTCGACGCGATCCTCGACACCTTCATCAAGGACTTCTACGAGACGGTCCCGTTCGCCCAGCACCAGAGGAGCGCCGCCGAACTCAACCTGGACTACTACAAGCGCCACAACATCGAGACCATCCTGCGGCTGCGCCGCAAGCGCACCATCGACGCGCTGGCCATCAAGTACTTCACCAAGGTGGACCCGGTGCAGGCCAAGGCCTGGGCGCACTACACCGACGACGAGATGCTGCACGACCGGCTGTTCGCGGCGGACCTCGCCAAGGTCGGCGTCACCAAGGACCAGATCTACTCCACCGAGCCGATGCTCTCCACGAAGCTGCTCACCGGATACCTCCAGTACGGCATGGAGTTCGAGGACAGCCCGCTCGCGCTGATCACCAGCGTGTACTTCGTGGAGTACGTGACCACGCGCACCCAGCCCGAATGGCTGGACAACCTGGAGAGCGTCCTCGGCCAGGAGAACGTGAAGGGGGCGCGCGCCCACGTCAACACGGACCTCGACGACGACCACGACGACTTCGTCTGGCGGGTGATGAGCACCCTGGTCACCTCGGACGCGGACGAGCAGAAGGTCGTCGAGCACCTCAACCACGTCTACTGGCTGTGGAAGCTCTACTTCGTCGAGCTGCACCAGCTCACCGTGCTCGGCCGCACCGGCGCGCAGATCCCGCTGCCCACCTCGGCCGACGTCTGAGCGGGGCCGTCGGTGCCGGACAACGACCGGGCCGCAGGGCCGGACGGGCGGCAGGGAGTCGAGGTGCTGGCCCTGCCGCCCGGCCGGGAGCTGCCGACCGAGACCGAGAAGTGGATCGTGGACGGCCTGGTGGAGACCATGCCCGGTCTGCAGACCCGCCAGCTGTTCACGCTCCGCCGCGACATGCTGACCGAGGCCGACTACGTCGTCGTCGGGGTGGACCGGGAGCGCGACCGCGTCGTCTCGCTGCTCACCTCGCACTGGGCGCCGATCCCGTCGGGGCGCTCCTGCCTGCACGTCATGATCCAGTTCGTGGGCGACAAGTACCGCAACGGCCCGGTCTTCGGTGAGAGCTGGTCCGTCCACTTCGCCCGGCTGCTGGCCGACGGCCGCCCGTTCCCCGAGGTGATCGCGCTCAAGACGTACAACCCCGTGGTGCACTGCGCGATGTCGGCGTTCAGCGGGCATCCGGACATCTCCATGTACCCGGATCTCGCGGGCAAGGACGGCACCGGGGAGGCGCTGGCCGCCGAGGTGGCCGCGGCGCTCGCGCCCGGCGCCCCCTTCGACGCGTCCCTGGGCGTGTTCCCCGGCATCGGCCGGCCGCGCGACCTCTACCGGGAGCGGCCCACGAGCTACGTGCCCGAGGCGAACGCGTACTTCGAGCGGCACGCGGCGCCCGGAGACCGGGTGCTGTGCATGCTGCACGTCCCCACCCGGGACGGGGCGCACTCGATCCTCGCGGCGCTGGGCGTGCCGCTGCCCTCCGGGCGCGGCTGAGGCCCGTACCGGACCCGCACCCCGCAACCGCAGCCCGCAGCCCGCAGCCCGGACCGGATCTCCAGGAACGCGAGACAGCCATGGCAGACGTCGCCTTTCCCTCCGACTACGCGCGGGCCCGCGCGGACTTCCTGCGCGCCGCCGAGGCGGCGGACGCCCGGATCAGGACGTTCGCCCTGCCCGGGCACCGCGGGCCCGACGGCGGTGAGCTGTGCGTCGACACCGCCTACGTGGGGCCGCCCGGTCCGGAGAAGCTGCTGGTGACGGTCTCCGGGACGCACGGCATCGAGGGCTTCTGCGGCTCGGCGTGCCAGACCGGGATCCTGCTGCGGGAGGGGGTGGCGCGGGAGGCGGGGCCGGGGACGGGCGTACTGCTGGTGCACGCCCTCAATCCGTACGGCTTCGCGTACCTGCGGCGGGTCAACGAGGACAACGTCGACCTCAACCGGAACTTCGTCGACCATGCCGCGCCGCCGCACAACGACGCGTACGACGCCGTGCACGCGGCCCTGGTCCCACCCGACTCCCCCGGCTCCCCCGGCTCCCCCGGCTCCCCGGCCTCCCCCGCCTTCGCCCCGCGCGAGCTGGTGGCGGGCCTGAACGCGCTCCGGGACCGGCTCGGCCCGCAGACCCTGCAGGAGGCCGTGACCCGGGGTCAGTACCGGCACGCCGACGGCCTGTTCTACGGCGGTGTGCGGCCCGTCTGGTCCCAGCGGGTGTTCCGCACGGTGGTGGCCGAGCAGATCGCCGGCGCCGCGCACGTCGCCTACATCGACCTGCACACCGGGCTCGGCGAGCGCGGTGTCGGCGAACCCATCTTCCGCGGCGGCCGCGACGCGCACGCCCACGAGCGGGCCCGGCGCTGGTACGGGGACGCGCTCACCGCCTCGGAGCTGGGCACCTCCTCGTCCACACCCATCGTGGGCAATACCGCGACCGCGGTCGCCGACGGCCTGGGCCCCGGCAGCCGGCTCACGGCCATCACCCTGGAGTTCGGCACCCAGCCCGGTCCCGAGGTGCTGCTCGCGCTGTGCGCGGACGCCTGGCTGCACCGGCACCACCCGCCGGCCGAGGCGGTCCGCTCCGAGCTCAAGCAGCTGATCCGCGCGGCCTTCTGCCCGGCGGACGACGCGCGGTGGCGGGAGCAGATCGGCCGGCGGGCGCGCGAGGTCTTCGGACAGGCCCTCGCCGGACTCGCTGACGCGAAGCCGGGGGACGCGGGATGACCGGGCGTGGCAGGAAATCGTGGACGGACGTCAGTCTGGCCACTGTCGCCCTGGCCTGCACCATCGCAGAGTAATCCCATGGCAAGCAGCGATTCGCCCTCTGCAGTGAACGAGACGGAGCCGAAGCCCGTGCACGTCGGCGTCAAGACGGTCTGGCGGGAGTCACCGACCGCGGTGAAGTCCCTGCTCGTCGGCACCGCCGTGAACAGACTCGGCGGTTTCATCCAGGTCTTCATGGTGCTGTACATGACGCAGCGCGGGTTCTCCGACACCCAGGCCGGCATCGCACTCGGCGTCTACGGCGCGGGAACCGTGCTGGGGGTGCTCACCGGCGGCTGGATGTCCGACCGGATCGGTCCGCGGCTGACCATCATGTCGACGCTGGTGAGCTCGGCGCTGCTGTTCCCCGCGGTCCTGTACCTGGACAGCTATGCCGCGATCCTGGCGGTCATCGGGATCGGCGCGGCCCTGAGCCAGGCGTACCGCCCCGCCTCCACGAGCATGATCAGCCAGCTGATCCCCGCCGAACGCCAGGTCATGATCTTCGCCATGGTCCGGCTGGCGATCAACCTCGGTACGACCGCGGCCCCGCTGCTGGGCGCGGCCCTGGTCACGGTGTCGTGGGACTTCCTCTTCTGGGGCGAGGCCCTGGCGATCCTGGTCTTCGCGGCCGTGGCCGGGGTGACCCTGCCCCGCGGCGCGGGTGCGGCCGGGGACAAGGAGGCGGAGCGGACCGCGGAGCCGGGAGCGGCCCCGGGCCGCAAGCCGAGCTATCTCGCGGTGCTGTCGGACGGCCGCTACGTGCTGTTCCTGCTGGCGATGTTCGTGAGCTCCGTCATCTACATCCAGTACGTCTCGACCCTTCCGCTGACGGTCAAGCACCTCGGCCTGAGCACCGGCGTGTACGCGGCGATGGTCGCGCTGAACGGCGCGCTCGTCATCACCTGCGAACTGCTGGTCGCCAAGGTGGTGCAGCGCTGGCCGGCCAGGATCGCGGTGATCGCCGGCGTGGCGCTGACCGGCATCGGCATGAGCCTGTACGCACTGCCCTGGGGGATCGCCGCGCTGGTGATCGCGACCCTCGTCTGGTCGCTCGGCGAGATCATCGGCTATCCGACGCTCTTCTTCGCCTATCCGGCGCAGGCCGGACCGCCCGAGCTGCGCGGCCGCTACCTGGGCGCGTCGAACTCGCTGTACGGACTCGGCACCGCGGTGGGCCCGTTCCTCGGCGTCACGCTGTGGAACCGGTTCGGAGACGGCCTGTGGCTCGGGTGCGGGGCCCTCGGGCTGCTCGCGGTGGGCGCCGCCTGGCTGGGTGTGCGTCCCTCCACGGGCGCCGCCGACCGCGAGCCGGCGCGTACGGAGCCGGACGGCGGCGCGGGGTCCGGCGAAGGGCTGGGCACCGGCGCGGAGGCCGCGGTCGGCAAGTGAGGCAGGCAGCGCCCGTGCACTATTCAGGAGGAAAAGAAATGCCCCGCTACGCGATTCTCGTCGACCCTTACTCCGGCGCGGCCGAGTATGCGAACGCCTTCCGGGAGCGAGACATCGAACCGGTGGCCGTGCTGAGCACCCCCGGACCGCTGAACTCCTACCGGCGCACCTGGAATCCGGACGCCTTCTTCCGTACGCACCACCACGACGGGGACTTCGAGGAGCTGCTCCGGGTGGTGAAGGGCTACGACCCGGTCGCCATCGTCCCGGGCAACGAGTCCGCGGTGATGCTGGTCGACGCCCTGATCGAGCGGCTGATGCCGGGCACGGGCAACGTGTTCGAACTGTCCGAAGCCCGCCGGGACAAATGGCCCATGGGCCAGGCGGTCGCGGCCGCCGGCATCCCGCATCTGCGCCAGATCGCCACCGACGACCCCGAGGAGGTCGCCGCGTGGATCCGCGACAACGGCCTCGAGGGGCGGCCGCTGGTGCTCAAGCCGCGCCGCAGCGGGGGCACGGACGACGTGCACAAGGTCGGGGCGGACGAGGACTGGCGACCGTACTTCGGCCGTCTCCTCGGCTCGGTCAACCGCTTCGACATCCGCAACGACACCGTCCTGGTGCAGGAGTTCGCCGAGGGCACGGAGTACATCGTCGACACGTACTCGGTCGACGGGAAGTTCGGGCTGGTCTCGGTCAGCCGCTACAGCAAGTCGGCGAAGAACGACCGCATCGGGATCTACGACGCGGTCGACTACCTGGCCCCGCAGGACCCGATCGCGGTGCTGCTGGGCGAGTACACCCGGCAGGTGGCGCAGGCGGTCGGCATCCGTACCGGCTGCACGCACACCGAGGTCATGCTCACGGCCGACGGCCCGCGGCTGATCGAGACGGCCGCGCGGCTGGCCGGCAGCTGTCTGCAGTACTCGGCCCGACTGGCCACCGGGGACTGCCAGATCGACCGGACGGTCCGCCACCACCTCGACGGCACGTTCACCCCCGGGTACGAGATCGTGCAGCCGGTGCGCGTGGTGTGGCTGTCCAGCCCGCGCGAGGGGATCCTGCGCAACGCCGAGGCCCTGGACGCGGTGCGGGAGCTGCCCACCTTCCAGCGCCTCGGCCTGCCGTACGCGAACGGTGAGCGGGTGCCGTGTACGGAGGACCTGTTCACCAGTCTGGGCTGGGTCATCCTCGCCGGACCGCGTCAGGAATCCGTTGACGCGGACACCGTTCGTGTCAAGGAGATCGAGGCGCAGCTGACGGTGGAACCCGCCTGACAGGGGCCCGAGGGGGGCGCGGGGCGGTAGGGGGCGGGGTGGTAATTCGGACACCCCGCCCCTTCCCGTATGGGACGAGAGTCCTATGGTGAGGGTGAATTGGCCGGACTAGTGTGGCTCTCACCTGATCAAATTCGGAATGAATATGCAACGTAATGTTGCCGATCGGTCAAGAGGGCGAGGGCAGACGGTGGAGCCGGTTGCGTGGGTCGGCGGAAGTTCTCCAGAGCACGAGAGGATCATCGGCTGGCAGGCCCCACCGCTGAAATTCGGTGTCGGCGCCACGCGGGAAATCGGCTACGAGCTGCGCAGGGCCGGAGTCCGCTCCGTCCTGCTGGTGACCGACCGGGTGCTGGCCGGCCTCGGCCTGCCGGCCCGGGTGGCCAAGCTCATCGAGCAGGAGGGGATCGCGGTCACGGTCTTCGACCGCGCCCAGGTGGAGCCCACCGACGAAAGCGTCACCGAGGCCGCCCGGGAACTGGCGTCCCTCCGGGTGGACGGCTACGTCGGCCTCGGCGGCGGCAGCGCGATCGACACGGCCAAGATGCTGAACCTGCTGCTCACCCACCCCGGCCGGCCGGTACGCGACTACCTGAACGCGCCGATCGGCGTGGGGGCCAGGATCCCCGGCCCCCTCAAACCGCTGGTGGCGGTGCCCACCACGGCCGGCAGCGGGAGCGAGTGCACCGCCATGGTCGCGCTCGGCGTCAGCGGCCTGAACGTGAAGACGGGGATCAGCGATCTGCGGCTGCTGCCGTCCCTGGCCCTGATCGATCCCGCCAACACCCTCACCCTGCCGCCGGCGGTCACCGCGTCCTCGGGGTACGACGTGCTGACGCACGCCTGCGAGTCGTATACGGCCCGCCCCTACGACCGGCGTCCGCCCTACCCGTCGCCCGAGGACCGGCCGCTGTACGTGGGCGCCAATCCGATCAGCGACGTGTGGGTGGAGCAGGCGCTGCGACTGGTCGGCCGCTACCTGCGGCGGGCCGTGCTCAACCCCGACGATCTCGAAGCCCGGATCGGGATGAGCCAGGCGGCGAGCTATGCGGGAATGGGATTCGGCAATGCCGGAACCCATATTCCGCACGCGTGCGCCTATCCGATAGCCGGACTGGTGCGCGACTACCGGCCGGAGGGGTATTCCGTCGATCACGCGATGGTGCCGCACGGCGCCGCGGTCGTCTCCACGGCTGCCGCCGCATTCGAATTCACCTATCCGACATCTCCCGAACGACACCTGCGTGCGGCCGAGTTACTCGGTGCGAATCTCGGCGGAGTGTCGACGGCACATGGAGCAGACGTACTTCCGGCCACGTTGCGGCAACTCGTCGCGGACACCGGCGGTCCGGGCGGCCTTGCGTCCTTCGGTTATTCGGGCAAGGATCTCCCTGCACTTGTCGATGGTGCGCTCAAACAGCAGCGCCTCCTGGTGTGCTGCCCGCGCGACGTCGCCGCTCGTGATCTCAAGAGAATTCTCGGCGGTTCGATGACCGGCTGACGACGAGTGTTGCGGTCCCCCACGCAAGGAGCTTGAGGCCCCCGTGAGCGAAGCAGTCTTAACCGAGCACACGGCCGTCATCGCGGGAAAGAAGGTTCCCGCGGCGGCGTGGATCGACGTCCTCGATCCGTCGAACGGCCGCCCTTTCGCACGAGTGGCCCGCTGCGGCGCGGCCGAGATCGCGGACGCCGTGGACGCGGCGCGGCACACGTACGAGTCCGCTTGGCGGTTCGCCACGGTGGCGGAGCGGTCCGGGGTGTGCCGCCGGATCGCGGCGGCGATCCGCGCCGAACGTTCGGAACTGGCCAGATTGGAGACCCTGGACACCGGCAAGCCGCTGAGCCAGTCGCTGGTCGACGCCGACGTCGCCGCACGCTACTTCGACTTCTATGCCGGTGCCGTCGAGGCACTGGGTGGTGAAACGATCCTGCATCAGGCGGACCGGTTCGCCTTCACCCTACGGGAGCCGTACGGGGTGTGCGGGCACATCATCCCGTGGAACTACCCGCTGCAGATCGCCGCGAGGACCGTCGCACCCGCCCTCGCGGCCGGAAACTGCTGTGTGCTCAAGCCCGCCGAGGACGCGCCGTTGACCTCGCTCCGGCTGGCGGACATCGTTTTGGAAGCAGGCCTTCCGGCGGGCGCGCTGAACGTCGTGCCGGGCTACGGAGAGGAGGCAGGGGCCGCGCTGGCCGCGCATCCCGGCGTGGACCGGCTGGCGTTCACGGGATCGCGGGAGATCGGCGAGGCCGTGATGACCGCCGCAGCGCGCAACATCGTGCCGGTCACCCTGGAGCTCGGGGGCAAGTCCCCGCACATCGTGCTCCCGGACGCCGACACGGCGCGCGCCGTACCGCAGATCGTCGAATCGATCACCGAGCACGCGGGACAGAACTGCTCCGCCGGCAGCCGGCTGCTCGTCCACCGGTCCGTACACGGCGAACTGGTGGCGGCCCTCACGGCGGCGTTCCGCGCCCTGCGCATCGGCCCGGGGATCGGCGATCCCGACATGGGACCGCTCATCTCCGCCAAACAGCGCGACCGGGTGCTCGGCTACCTGGCCGAGGGCGCCGGACAGGCCGTGGTCCGCACCGGCGGCAAGGCGCCCCGAGGCACGGGCCACACCGGTGGGTTCTACGTGGAACCCACCCTGCTCGACCACGTGACACCCGAACACCGGGTGTTCAACGAGGAGATCTTCGGCCCGGTCCTGTGCGTGTCGGTCTTCGACACCCTGGACGAAGCGGTCGAGCTCGCGGAGAACACCACCTACGGGCTGGCCGCCGGGGTGTGGACGTCCGACGTGACGACCGCCCACTGGCTCGCCCAGCGGCTACGGGTGGGGCAGGTGTTCGTGAACAACTACAGCGCGGCCGGCGGCGTGGAGCTTCCCTTCGGGGGATACAAGCGCTCGGGGATAGGCGTGGAGAAGGGACTGGAGGCACTGCGCGAATACACGCGGTGCAAGACGGTCGCCATCCACACGCAGCTTCCTTCTTGAGCCATCACCGAAAAGAGCGGTTCGGTTATCACATCTGCATTAAGGGAGTGCACCTGATGGCACGTGTCGTGCAGAGGCGAGTCGTGGAGTTGAGGGACAAGAGGTGCTGTGAATTCTGTGGTGCGCCACCGCAGCCCGTGACGGCCCTGGCCGAAGCGGTCGACAGGATGCACAAGGCTCTCGGTGAGGTGCAGGACGCGCTGGAAGCCCAGGAGCAGATGATCGAGGACCTGCGCACGGATACCGGTGACGAGCAGCAGACCGCCCCCGACCCCGTTGACATCCCCGCGGATCCCACGTCCCGCGAACCCCTTTCCTCCCTGACCGCACGCGAACGCGAGATTCTGGTGCTCGTCTCCCAGGGCAAGTCGAACCGGCGGGTGGCCAGCTCGCTCGGCATATCGGAGAAGACGGTCCGCAATCATTTGTCCGCCGTCTTTTCCAAGGTGGGTGCCTCTGATCGGACACAGGCCGTCGTCATGGGAATCCGCGGCGGTATCGTCTCGATCGGCGAGTGATTGCGGGATGCATGACGTCAGTGTGCGCGAGCTTTTGGCCACCTGACAGTGGTGGGACTGTCAGAACACCACGAATCCCTGCCACATTGGATCCCATGCTGAAGAACGTAGCCGCTGTGCTACTCGACAACGTCCACCCGTTCGAGCTGGGCGTCGTATGCGAGGTGTTCGGGATCGACCGCCAGGAGGAGGGGCTGCCCGCCTACGACTTCGCACTGGTCGCCGCGGAATCCGCATCCGTACGAGCGGTCCCCGGATTCACCATCAGCACGCCGTACGGCCTCGACCGCCTCGCGGACGCGGACCTCATCGCCATCCCCGTCGGGGACGACTTCCACACCAGGGACTTCCCACCGGACCTCCTGGAGGCCCTGCGCCAGGCCGTGGCGCGCGGTGCCCGGGTGCTCAGCGTCTGCGTGGGGGCCTTCGTCCTGGGGGCGGCCGGGCTGCTCGACGGGCGGCGCTGCACCACGCACTGGCGGTACGCCGCCGCGCTCGCCGAGCGGTATCCGAAGGCCGAGGTCGAGCCGGGCGTGCTGTACGTCGACGAGGATCCGGTCTTCACCTCGGCCGGCACCTCCGCGGGGATCGACGCCGCGCTCCACCTGGTGCGCAAGCTCCAGGGCAGTGATGTCGCCAATGCCATCGCCCGGCGCATGGTCGTCCCCCCGCACCGGGACGGCGGCCAGGCCCAGTACATCGAGAGGCCGGTGGCGGAGTACCGCGAGGACGGCGTGCGCGACGTGCTCGCCTGGGCCGAGGAACACCTGGACCAGGAGATCAGCGTCGAGCAGCTCTCGGCCCTGGCGTGCATGTCGCCGCGCACCTTCGCCCGCCGCTTCCGGATGGAGACCGGCACCACCCCGTACCGCTGGCTGCTGGCGCAGCGGGTGCTGAGCGCCCAGCGGCTGCTCGAGAACACGGACGAGACGATGGAGGCGGTGGCCGCCCGTACGGGATTCCCCAACGCGGCGGCCCTGCGCCACCAGTTCGTGCGCTCCCTCAACACCACCCCGAACGCCTACCGGCGTGCCTTCCGGGGTTCTCTCACCTGACAGACACAGGCCGCGGGCGCCCGCCCGGGCGCGAAACAGGAGGACGGGAATGCTGCGCATCGCGATAGTCGGCGCCACCGGCGCCGTGGGCAGGGAGTGCCTGGCCCTGCTCGACAGCGGGATCGTGCCGGTGGAGCGGGTCGTGCCGGTCGGCTCGGCGCGCAGCGTCGGCCGGGACCTGGGCGCCGAACTCGGGCTGTCCCTGCCGATGGCCCCGCTGGTGACCGTCGAGGAGCTCGACCCCCGGGATCTGGACGTGGCCGTCTTCTGCGCGGGCGTGGACGTCAGCAACCGGGAGGCGGAGCGGCTGGCCGCGGCCGGTGTGCTGGTCGTCGACAACAGTTCCGCCTTCCGCATGCGGCCGGACGTGCCGCTCGTCGTCCCGCAGGTCAACCCCGGCGCCCTCGCGGTCCGGCCGGCCTCCAACCTGGTGGCCAACCCGAACTGCTCGACCATCCAGATGGTGCGCGCCCTCCGGCCGCTGCACGAACTCGGCACGCTGGACAGCGTCGTGGTGGCCACCTACCAGGCGGCGTCCGGCGGCGGGGTGCGCGGGCTGGAGGAACTGGCCGAGGGATCCCGGCGGATCCTGGACGACCCCGCGGCCCAAGGCGAGCCGGGCGGGCGGTTCGGGCAGCCGCTGCCCTTCAGCCTCGTACCCGAGATCGGCCTCCAGGACGACCAGGGGCTCACCCACGAGGAGCGCAAACTCGTCCGCGAGCCGCGGAAGATACTCGGCCTGCCCGAACTGCGCGTGAGCGCCACGGCGGTGCGGGTGCCGGTCTTCCACTGCCACTCCGAGGCGGTCCACGTCAGGCTGCGCGAACCGGTCACCACCGCGGCGGTCGAGAAGGCGCTGGCGGCCACCGAGGGCCTGCGGGTCTACACCCGGGCGGAGAGCCCCTCGTACCCGATGCCCCGCTCCGTCTTCGCCCGGCGCGAGGACCGGGCGCTGGTGCACGTCGGCCGCATCCGGGTGGAGCCGGAGGACCCGCGGGCCGTGGCGGTGTGGGTGGTCGCGGACAACCTGTGGGTGGGAGCGGCGCTCAACGCCCTGCAGATCGTGGAACTCGCCACGAAGAACGGGTGGTTGGCTTGACCGGCGGATCGCCGGGCGGCTCGGCCGGCGGCGGGCGGGACCGGGGCCCCCTGGTGGTGAAGTTCGGCGGGTCCGCCTTCGCCGACCTGGACGGCTTCGCCCGGGTGGCCCGGTACACGGCGCGCCGGGCCGCGGAGGACGAGCGTCCCGTGGTCGTCGTGGTGAGTGCGATGTCCGGGACCACCGGCAGGCTCCAGCAGACCCTCGACGTATTGGCCGGCGATCCGCCCGCTCCGGTCGCCGCCATGCTGCTGACCAGCGGCGAGACGGTGAGCGTCGCCCTGCTCGCGGCCGCCCTCGACGCCGAGGGCGTGCCCGCGCTGCCGCTGACCGCGGCCGGTACCGGGCTGCTGGGCGAGGGGCCCGCCGACCGGGCGAGGCTGGTGCGGGCCGATCCCGCGGTGCTGCTGGCGGGCCTGGAGGACAGCCCGGTCCTGGTCGTGCCGGGCGGGCAGGCGGTGGACGCGGGCGGCCGGACCGTGATGCTCGGCCGCAACAGCTCCGACCTGTCGGCGGCCGCGATGGCCGCGGCGCTCGGGGCCGGCACCTGCGTGCTCTTCTCCGACGTGCCCGGCGTGTGCACGGCGGACCCCTACGTGGTGCCGGCCGCGCGGACCCTGGCCGAGATCAGCTACGAGGGCGTGCGGCGGATGTCGCGGCACGGAGCCAAGGTCGTGCACGAGAGCGCCGTGGACTGGGCGGAGCGCGGGGGCGTACGGCTGCACTGCCGCCCCTTCCCGTGGTCCGGCGGCGAGGGCGGCGAGGGCGTCGGGGGCGGGCCGGGCACCGTGGTCGGCGCGGGGCCCGAGGCGGCCGCGGTCGTCGCGCACAAGGGCAGCGAGGTCTGGCGCTTCCGGTCCGGCCCGGAGCGCCGGGCGGCGGCGCGGGGGCTGCTGTCGGACGGACTGCGGACCACGGAGTTCGACTCGGCGAGCGGCCCCTACCTGGTGGTGCCGGCCGGGGTGCGGGGGACGGCGGCCCATCTCGGCGCCGGGCGGCGCCACGACGACCTGTGCCTGATCACCACGGTGCACGCCGACGGCCGGGCCGAGCACGTCCTGGTGTCCCGCGCCGACGCCGACGCCGAGGCCCGCCGCTGCCACGCCCTGCTCTACCCGGACCCGGACCCGGCGGGCACCCTGGGCACCCCGGGCGCCCCGGGCCAGGCGGCGCCCGCCCCGGCCAAGGCGCGCTCCCCGCACAGCGACGTCCTGTTCGGCTCCCGCCCGGCCCCCGCCCCGGCCCCGGCCGCGGCGGAGGCCGCCGGGGAGCAGCGGTGGCCCGCAGCGCCCCCGCGGAGGCATCCTGGAGGCAGGGGCAGCGCCGGGGTGTGAGGAGGCACGTCATGACACACGCCGAGGAATGGAAGGTGGGCGTCTACCTGATCGAGGAGGGCGGTACGACCAAGGCGCGGGCGGTGCTCGACAACGGCTCGTCGATGATGGTCGGCCGCGGTGCGGCGCGCTGCAACCCCGAGGACCCGGAGGTCCCCGCGATCGGCGACGAGCTCGCCGCGAGCCGGGCGATGCGCGACCTGGCCGGCCAGCTGATGCGCGCGGCGGACCGGGACCTGACCGCGCGGGGCGCCGCGCCGCCCTCGCCGCGCACGGGGTACGGATGGCCGGAAGACACCGGCGTCTGAGCCAACTATCCGCGTTTCCAACGCAGTTGTTAACGCGGGATTCGCCGGACTGTGCGTGAATGGCCAACCGGGCGGTGGATGCTGCCGCTTCGAGGGTGGGGCCGACGTGCTGGGGGGCAATGGAGTACCAGGGCACCGTCGAGGCTCGAGGGCTTCGCCCTGATCCGGGGCCGCTTCCGGGGCACCTTCTCGGCCCGCTGCCTGGGCACGGTCCAGGAGTGGAACCCCGAGGAAGGGGTCCTGGAGGTCCAGGCGATGGCCATCTTCCGCTAGGCCGTCGCCCCCGGCCCGTACGGTGCGCGGCCCGCCGCGGCGGGGACGCGGCCCCGGTCCGGCGGGGCGGCCCGGTCGAAGGCCGCGGCCAGCCTGCGCATCCCCTCCCGGATGCCGGCGGGTCCGTGGGAGGCGAAGGACAGCCGCAGCGTGGCCGGGTCGGGGCGCCCGGCGAAGAACGGCGCGCCGGGCACGTAGGCCACGTCCTGGGCCACCGCGTGCGGGAGCAGGGCCGCCGCGTCCCAGCCGTCGGGCAGCCGGACCCAGACGAACATCCCGCCGTCGGGCCGGCTCCAGGTGCTCCCGGCGGGCAGCGCCTGCCCGAGCGTCCCGAGCAGGGTGTCGCAGCGTTCGCGGTACAGGGCCCGGACCGGGCCCAGCCGGGTGTCGAGGTCGTGGTCGCGCAGGTAGCGTGCCGCGGCCGCCTGGTCCACGGTCGAACTGTGCAGGTCGAGTGCCTGCTTGGCGAGCAGGGCCGCCCTGCGCAGTCCGGGCGGCCCGTGCAGCCAGCCCAGCCGCATGCCAGGGGCCAGCACCTTGGAGAGGCTGCCGAGCAGGACGGTCCGGTCCGCGGCGCCCTCCAGGGCGGAGATCCACGGCAGCCGGGCGCCGCGGAAGCGCAGTTCGCCGTACGGATCGTCCTCGGCGATCCAGAACCCCCGGGCGGCGGCCAGCCGGGCCACCTCGGCACGCCGGTCCGGCGGCAGGGTGTGCCCGGTCGGGTTCTGGAAGTCGGGCACCAGGTAGAGCAGTTTGGGCCGCTCGCGCTGCACGGCGTCCGCCAGGGCCCCGACGTCGATGCCCTGCCGGTCGGTGGCCACCGGCACCACGCGGGCCCCGGCGTAGCCGAAGCACTGGAGCGCGGCGAGGTAGGTGGGCTCCTCGACCAGGACGGTGTCGCCCGGTTCGAGCAGGACGGTCGCCAGCAGGGTCAGGGCCTGCTGCGCGCCGGTGGTGATCAGGAGCCGGTCCGGGCGGGTGTCGAGCCCGCCGCGGACCAGCCGCTCCGCGACCGCCTCGCGCAGGGCCGGGTCCCCGTCCGTGACGGAGTACTGCAGGGCACGGTGCGGGGCCTCGGCGAGCACCCGGTCGTACGCGGCGCGGATGCCCTCGGTGTCGATCAGTTCGGAGGCGGGCAGGCCGCCCGCGAAGGAGATCACCTCGGGCCGGGCGGTGAGGGCGAGGGCCTCGCGGATGACCGAGCTGCCGGCCGTGTCGGTACGCCGGGCCAGCCCGGGCGGCGGGACGCGTCTACGCACGGCGCGCCCCCTCCCGCTCCCCGGCCCGGGGGCGGCCCCGCCGGCCGAGTTCGCGGGTGATCCGGCCGGTCACCTCGGCCGTGAACAGGGCCGTGGTCCCGCTGCCGCCTAGGGCCTGTTGCGAAAATGGATCTTGTTCGTTGATGATCACCTGTTGTGGGACGTGGAGATCTGACGAACGGCCAGTGGGCCCGGCTTGAGCCGTTGCTGCCGCAGGGCATCAAGCCGGGCCGTCCGCAGGTGTGGACACGGCGGCAGTTGATAGACGGCATACGGTGGCGGACCCGAACAGGCGCTCCATGGCGCGATGTGCCGGAACGCTATGGGCCGTGGGACCGGGTCTA
>NZ_JBHXNP010000152.1:0-16094 GCF_042719495.1 Streptomyces sp. NPDC058525 | reverse complement strand
GTCCGCGAACCGGCCTCACCCGGACCACCGACCGCGACCTGAACCCGCACACCACCCTGCTCCGGCACCACCAACGGCACCTCGACCGACAGCTGCTCGACGACGCCGTAGCCGAACTCGTCGCCCGCCCGCACCGCGAGGTCGACGTACGCGGCACCGGGAACGATCGCCACGCCGTCGATCGTGTGGTCGGCCAGCCAGGGGTGGGTGCGCAGCGACAGCCGCGAGGTGAAGACCAGGCCGTCGGACTGCGGCAGCCGTACCGCCGCACCCAGCAGCGGGTGGTCGGCGCCGGCCAGTCCGAGGGAGGCGGCGTCGGTGGCGGACTCGCCGGGCTGGAGCCAGTAGTGCTGGTGGTCGAAGGCATAGGTCGGCAGGTCCACGCGCGCCGTCGTCTGCGGCAGGACGCCGCTCCAGTCCAGCGCGACACCGCGGACGAACAGTTCGGCCATGGAGGCGTACAGGCGGCGCAGGCCGCCGTCCTCGCGGCGCAGCGAACCCGTCACGACCGCCTGGGCGTCGGCCTCGTCTACCGTCTCGGTGATCGGCTGGACCAGCACCGGATGGGCGCTGACCTCGACGAACACCCCGTGACCCTGACCGAGCAGCTCCGCCACGGCCGGACCGAAGCCCACCTGGCCGCGGAGGTTGCGGTACCAATAGTCGCCGTCGAGGACATCGGAGTCCTCGATCCAGCTGCCCGTGACGGTGGAGTAGAACGGCACCTTGGGCGCCTGGGCGCCGACTCCGGCCAGCGTCTCGGCGAGCGCCTCACGAATCGCCTCGACGTGGCGGGTGTGCGAGGCGTAGTCCACCGCGACGCGGCGGACCCGGACGCCTTCGGCTGACAGGGCTGCCAGGGCCTCGTCGAGCGCCTCGGCGTCACCGGCGATGACCACGGAGGACGGCCCGTTGACGGCCGCGACCTCGACGCGGTCGGCCCACGGCTCGATCCGTGCGACCGCCTCGACCTCGCTGAGCGCGACCGAGGCCATACCGCCGCGACCGGCCAGGTCCTTCGCAATGGCCTGGCTACGCAGGGCCACAACGCGAGCGGCATCCTCCAGCGAGAGCGCACCGGCCACACACGCGGCCGCGATCTCACCCTGCGAGTGCCCCAGTACGGCATCGGGCTTGACGCCCGCGGACGACCAGACGGCCGCCAGACCGACCATCACGGCGAAACTCGCCGGCTGGAGGACGTCGACGCGCTCGATGAGCTCGGGATCGGCGTCGCCGCGCAGGACGTCGATCAGCGACCAGTCCACGAAGGGGGCGAGGGCGGCCGCGCATGCGGCGATCCGCTCGGCGAACACCGGGGAGGAGTCGAGCAGTTCGCGGCCCATGCCCGCCCACTGCGAACCCTGGCCCGGGAACACCCACACGACCTTGCCGGGAGCTCCGGAGCCCACCGCGCTGCCGGTGACCGCACCGGGCGCGTCCTCGCCGCGCTCCAACGCGCGCAGCCCGGCCAGCGCTTCGGCGGTCGAGTCGGCCACGACGACCGCACGATCGCCGAAGACCGCACGCTCCGTGAGCAGCGCCCCGGCCACGTCCGCGAGCGACACCGCGTCGGCGCTCGCGGCGCCCTCGGCGCCCTCGATGAACGCCGCGAGCCGTCCGGCCTGGCCGGCCAGCGAACCGGTGCTGCGCGCCGACACCACCAGCGGCACCACACCACCCGCAGGGGCGGCCTGCTCCTCGGCGGTGGCCTCCGCCTCCTCGTCGGGCGCCTCCTCCAGGATCAGGTGCGCGTTCGTCCCGCTGATGCCGAAGGACGAGACACCGACCCGGCGGGGACGGCTGCCCCGCGGCCACTCCCGGGCCTCGGTGAGCAGCTCGATGGCCCCGTCGGTCCAGTCCACCTGGCTCGTGGGGGCGTCCACGTGCAGGGTCGCCGGGAGCACCTCGTGCCGCAGGGCCTGCACCATCTTGATCACACCGGCGACGCCCGCGGCGGCCTGCGTGTGGCCGAGGTTCGACTTCGACGATCCGAGCCACAGCGGCTGCTCGGGGTCCCGGCCGCGCCCGTACGTGGCCAGCAGTGCCTGTGCCTCGATCGGGTCGCCCAGGGTCGTGCCGGTGCCGTGCCCCTCCACCGCGTCCACGTCGGAGGGCGAGAGCCCGGCATTGGCCAGTGCCTTGCGGATGACCCGCTGCTGCGACGGGCCGTTCGGGGCGGTCAGACCGTTCGAGGCGCCGTCCTGGTTGAGGGCGCTGCCGCGCATCACGGCCAGCACCCGGTGGCCGCGTTCCCGCGCCACCGACAGCCGTTCCAGCAGGACCACGCCCACGCCCTCGGACAGGCCCATGCCGTCCGCGCCGTCCGCGTACGCCTTGCACCGCCCGTCGGCGGCCAGGCCGCGCTGCCGGGAGAAGGCCATGAAGGTGCCGGGCGTGGCCATGACCATCACACCGCTGGCCAGCGCCAGGGAGCAGTCGCCCTGCCGCAGTGCCTGCGCGGCCAGGTGCATGGCGACCAGCGAGGACGAGCATCCGGTGTCGACGGAGACCGCGGGGCCCTCGAAGCCGAGGACGTACGAGACGCGGCCCGACGCCACGCTCGACGCCGTCGCCGCGCCCGCGAAGGCCTCCAGTTCCGGCGCGACCGAGCCGCCGGCGGTCCCGTAGCCCTGGGCGGAGATGCCGGTGAACACGCCGACGTCGGTGCCCTTCAGCGCGACCGGGTCGATGCCGGCCGCCTCCAGTGCCTCCCAGGAGGTTTCCAGCAGGAGCCGCTGCTGGGGGTCCATCGCCAGGGCCTCGCGCGGCGATATGCCGAAGAAGCCGGCGTCGAAGAGGCCGGCGTCGTGGACGAAGCCGCCCTGGCTGACGTACGAGGTGCCCGCGCTGTCGGGATCCGGGTCGATCAGGGCTTCGAGATCCCAGTGACGGTTGTCGGGGAAATCGGAGACGGAGTCGCGTCCGTCGACCACCAGCTTCCACAGGTCCTCGGGCGAGGACACACCACCCGGGTAGCGGCACGCCATGGAGACGATGGCGATGGGCTCCCGCGCCTGGTCCTCGACCTCGCGCAGCCGCTTGCGGGCATCGCGGGCGTCGGCGATGGCCCTCTTGAGGTAGTCGCGGAGTTGTACCTCGTCAGCCACTGAATTCAGCTCCCAGGAAATCGATGTGTGCGAATGCTGTGGGTGGTGGTGGTGTGCTCGGTGCCCGCACCGTCATGCGGGCCGTACGGCCGGGCCCACCCGGGCCCGGCCGTACGGTCCGGCTCAGTCGAGCCGGTCGAAGATCGCGAACAGATCCTCGTCACTGGCGGTTTCGAGGTCCTCGTCGGACACGTCCGCCGTTGCCCCGGCTCCGGTGGAACCGCCTGCCGCCTCAGCCGCCTTGAGGAGCTCCCGCAGGCGTTCGGCGATCCGGTCCCGGGCCTCCTCGTCGGACGCCGCGGACTCGATGGCCGCGTCGAGACCGGCGAGGCCGGCCAGCACCGAGTCGGCGGGCGACGCCTTGTCGACCGCGAGCTCGTCGCACAGGTGGCGGGCGAGCGCGATCGGCGTGGGGTAGTCGAAGACCAGCGTGGCCGGAAGCTTCAGGCCCGTCGCCTCACGCATCCGGTTGCGCAGTTCCACCGAGGTGAGCGAGTCGAATCCGGCGTCCTTGAACGCCGTCTCCGCCCGCACGCCTTCCAGCCCGGAGTGCCCGAGCACGACCGCGATCTGAGCACGCACCAGGTCGAGCAGCAGAGCCTCCTGCTCCGCCGCACCGAGCCCGGCCAGCCGGTCGGCCAGCTGCCGGCGGTCGTCGCCGACGGCCGCCGCCTGCGCCTGCTGCCGGCCCACGCGCACCAGGCCGCGCAGCAGGTGCGGAACCCCGCCGCCTGCCGCCGCCTCGGCGCGCGCACCCCGTACGTCCAGCTTGACCGGCACCAGCAGTGCCTGCCCGGAGCCCAGGGCCGCGCCGAACAACTCCATGCCCTCGGCCGGCCCCAGCGCCGTGATGCCCCCGCGTCCCTCACGCCGGCTCATCTGAGCCTTGGTGAGGTCGTCGATGGTGTCCCCCAGGTTGGTGGCCGTGTCCCACGGTCCCCAGGCGAGCGACAGGCCGTGCAGGCCAGCCGCTCGCCGGTGGGCCATCAACCCGTCCAGGAAAGCATTGGCCGCGGCGTATCCGCCACTACCAGCTCCCATAAAGACTGACGACGCGGAGGAGTAGACGATGAACGCGTCGAGGTCGGTGCCGCGGGTCAGTTCGTCGAGGTGGCGCACCGCGTTCACCTTCGGCGCGTACACCTTCGCGAGCTTCTCCGGGGTCAGGGTCCCGACCACTCCGGCGTCGAACACACCGGCGGTGTGGACGACTCCGGTCAGGCTGTGCTCGGCCGGCACGGAGGCCAGCAGTGCCTCCACCTGGGCGCGGTCGGACACGTCGCAGGCCACCACCGACACCGTGGCGCCCTGCTCGGTGAGTTCGGCGACCAGGTCCGCGACGCCGTCGGCGTCGGGGCCCTTGCGGCTGGCGAGCATCAGATGGCGCACCCCCTGCCGGGTGACCAGGTGGCGGGCGGCCAGTGCGCCCAGCGAACCGGCGCCGGAGACCAGGACCGTGCCTTCCGGCCGGAAGACCGCGGTGCCGTCCGCCGCCTCACCGGCGATCCGGGCGAGCCGGGGGACGGAGAGGGCGGTGCCGCGGACCGCGACCTGCGGCTCGCCGCCGGCCAGTACCGCACCGAGTACGAGTTCCACGGTGCCGTCGGCGCCCGGGTCGGTGTCGAGCAGGACGATCCGGTCCGGGTTCTCCGACTGCGCGGCCCGCACCAGACCCCACACGGCCGAGCCGGCCGGGTCGGTGACCGTGCCGCCGCCGGCGGGGACCGCACCGCGGGTCAGGACGACCAGCCGCGACTCCTCCAGCCCGGCCCCGGCCAGCCACGCCTGGACGACCTCCAGCACGCGGGTGGACAGGGCCAGTACGGCGTCCTCGCCGTCGCCGCCGACCGCGTCGAGGACGGCAGCCGCCGGGACGCCGAGGCCAGAGGCCGCGTCGTCGGTGAGGGCCGCCACGTCGTCGGCGCCGCCCACCGGCACCCACCAAGGCGAAGGCTCCAGGCCCGCGTCCGTGGACAGCTCGGTCCACTCCACGCCGAACATGGAGGAGCGGCTCTCGTCGGCTGCCGCGGCGTCCAGCTGCTCGACGGACACCGGCCGGGAGACCAGCGAGTCCATCGTCACGACCAGGGCTCCGGTCGCGTCCGCGGCCTCGACCGACAGCGCGTCGGGGCCGCACGGGGCGACCCGTACGCGCAGTGCGGAGGCGCCTGCGGCGTGCAGGACGAGCCCGTTCCACGCGAACGCCAGGACCGGCTCGCGGGATTCGTCCTCGGCCGCGCCCGCCGCCGCACCGAAGGTGCCGGCCTGCAGGGCCGCGTCGAGCAGCGCGGGGTGGATGCCGTACTTGTCGGCTTCCTTGCGCTGCTCCTCGGGCAGGACGATCTCGGCGAAGACCTCGTCGCCGCGCCGCCACACCGCCCGTACGCCCTGGAACGCCGGACCGTACGCGAACCCGCTCTCGATCAGATCGGCGTACAGGTTCCCGGCGTCGACCGGCTGGGCACCGGCCGGCGGCCAGGCGGCGAAGTCGAAGCCGGTACCGCCCGCGGGGGCCGATGCCGACAGCGTTCCGGTGGCGTGCCGCGTCCAGAGGTCCGCGCCGCCCTCGGTCACGGCGTCCTCGCGCTGGGAGTAGACCTCCACCGTGCGCGAGCCGTTCGCACCCGGGCCGCCGACCGCGACCTGGACGCGTACGCCGCCGGTCTCGGGCACCACCAGCGGTGCCTCGATCACCAGCTCCTCCAGGACCCCGCAGCCGGCCTCGTCACCGGCGCGCACCGCGAGTTCGAGCAGTCCGGTGCCGGGAAAGAGGACCACGCCGCCGATCGTGTGGTCGGCGAGCCAGGCGTGGGTGCGCAGCGAGAGCCGCGAGGAGAAGACCAGCCCGTCGGACTGCGGCAGCCGTACGACCGCACCCAGCAGCGGGTGATCGGCGCCGGCCAGTCCGAGGGAGGCGGCGTCGGTGGCCGACTCACCGGGCTGGAGCCAGTAGTGCTGGTGGTCGAAGGCGTACGTGGGCAGCTCCACGCGGGCCGCCTTCTGCGGCAGGACCGCGGTCCAGTCCACGGCCACACCGCGGACGAACAGCTCGGCCATGGAGGTGAGCAGGCGGCGCAGGCCGCCGTCCTCGCGCCGCAGCGAACCGGTCACGACCGCATCGGTGGTGCCGGTGCCGTCGACGGTCTCGGTGATCGGCTGGACCAGCACCGGGTGCGCGCTGACCTCGACGAACACCCCGTGACCCTGCTCGGCGAGGTACGCCACGGCCGGACCGAAGCCGACCTGGCCGCGGAGGTTGCGGTACCAGTAGTCACCGTCGAGGACGTCGGAGTCCTCCACCCACGTGCCGGTGACGGTGGAGTAGAACGGGACCTTCGGCGCCAGGGCGACGACTCCGTCCAGGGCTTCGGCGAGCGTGTCGCGGATGTCCTCGACGTGCCGGGTGTGCGAGGCGTAGTCCACCGCGACCCGGCGGACGCGGACGCCCTCGGCGGCCAAGGCCTCCAGGGCCTCGTCGAGCGCCTCGGCGTCACCGGCGATGACCACCGACGACGGCCCGTTGACCGCGGCCACCTCGACCCGGTCCGCCCACGGCTCCAGACGGGCGAGCGCCTCGTCCGCAGTCAGCGCGACCGAGGCCATGCCGCCGCGCCCGGCCAGGTCCTTGGCGATGGCCTGGCTGCGCAGCGCGACCACGCGCGCCGCGTCCTGGAGCGAGAGCGCGCCCGCGACGCAGGCGGCGGCGATCTCGCCCTGCGAGTGGCCGAGGACCGCATCGGGCGTGACCCCGACCGACTCCCAGACCGCGGCCAGACCCACCATCACCGCGAAGCTCGCAGGCTGGAGGACGTCGACCCACTCCATGAGCTCGGGGGCGGTCTCGCCGCGCAGCACCGCCGTCAGCGACCAGTCGACCCACGGCTCCAGAGCAGCGGCGCATTCGGCGATCCGCTCGGCGAACACCGGTGAGGAGTCCAGCAGTTCGCGGCCCATGCCCGCCCACTGCGAACCCTGGCCCGGGAACACCCACACGACCTTGCCGGGGGCACCCGGACCGTCGCTGCCGACCACCACACCGGGAGCGTTCTCTCCCCGCGCCAGTGCCCGCAGCCCCGGCAGGGCCTCCGCGGCCGAGTCGGCCACGACGACGGCACGCTCGCCGAAGACCGTACGGTCCGACACCAGCGCCCCGGCCACATCGGCCGGCGACACCGCGTCGGCGCCGTCGATGAACGCGGCCAGCCGCTCGGCCTGACCCGCGAGCGAGCCGGCGCTGCGCGCCGACACCACCAGCGGTACGACGCCCGCGGGCGCCTGCGCTTCGGCGGCGGCCTCGGCCGGCGCCTCCTCCAGGATCAGGTGGGCGTTCGTGCCGCTGATGCCGAACGAGGAGACGGCCGCCCGGCGCGGACGGCCGCCCCGCGGCCAGTCCCGGGCCTCGGTGAGCAGCTCGATGCCGCCCTCGGACCAATCCACCTGGGTGGTGGGCTCCGCCACGTGCAGCGTGGGAGGCATGACCCCGTGCCGCAGCGCCTGCACCATCTTGATCACGCCCGCCACACCTGCGGCGGCCTGCGAGTGACCGATGTTCGACTTCAGCGAACCCAGCCACAGCGGCTGCTCCGGGTTCCGGTCGCGGCCGTACGTGGCCAGCAGCGCCTGCGCTTCGATCGGGTCGCCCAGCGCCGTACCGGTGCCGTGCCCCTCGACCACGTCCACATCGGACGGGGCGAGACCCGCACTGTCCAGGGCCTTGCGGATGACCCGCTGCTGCGAGGGGCCGTTCGGGGCGGTCAGGCCGTTCGACGCGCCGTCCTGGTTGACGGCGCTGCCGCGCAGCACCGCCAGCACCCGGTGGCCGCGCTCTCGCGCCACCGACAGCCGCTCGAGCAGCACCACGCCGACGCCCTCGGACAGCACCGTGCCGTCCGCGCCGTCCGCGTACGCCTTGCACCGGCCGTCGCCGGCCAGGCCGCGCTGCCGGGAGAAGGCCGTGAAGCCGCCGGGCGAGGCCATGACCATCGCGCCGCCCGCGAGCGCCATCGAGCACTCGCCCTGGCGCAGGGCCTGCGCGGCCAGGTGCATCGCGACCAGCGAGGAGGAGCAGGCCGTGTCCACGGTGACCGCGGGGCCTTCGAGGCCGAGGACGTACGAGACGCGGCCCGAGGCCACGCTCGACACCGATCCGGTGACCGCGAAGCCCTCCAGCTCCGGCGCGTCCGCGCCGACCCCGTAGCCCTGTCCGGACACTCCGGAGAACACGCCGACGTCGGTGCCCTTCAGCGAGACCGGGTCGATCCCGGCGCCCTCCAGCGCCTCCCAGGAGGTCTCCAGCAGCAGACGTTGCTGCGGGTCCATGGCGAGGGCCTCGCGCGGCGAGATCCCGAAGAAGCCCGCGTCGAACTGCGCGGCGTCGTGCAGGAATCCGCCCTTGCTCGTGTACGAGGTGCCCGCGCTGTCGGGGTCCGGGTCGAAGAGGCCGTCGAGGTCCCAGCCGCGGTCGTCGGGGAAGAACGACACCGCGTCCCGGCCCTCGGACACCAGCCGCCACAGGTCCTCGGGGCCTGCCACGCCACCCGGCAGACGGCAGGCCATGCCGACGATCGCGAGCGGTTCACCCGCATCGGCCACGAGGGGCGCCGACGCCGCGGATGCCGAGGCAGGCGCCGACGCGGACGCCGACGCGGGGGCTACGTCGCCGAACTCCTCGCGCAGGTAGCGGGCGAGGGCCAGCGGGGTCGGGTAGTCGAAGACCAGCGTGGCCGGAAGCTTCAGGCCGGTCGCCTCGCGCAGCCGGTTGCGCAGCTCCACCGAGGTGAGCGAGTCGAAGCCGACGTCCTTGAACGCCATCTCCGCGCGGACGCCCTCCGGCCCGGCGTGGCCGAGCACGACCGCGGCCTGGGCCCGGACCACGTCGAGGAGCAGGGTGTCCTGTTCCGCCGCGGTCAGCCCGGCCAGCCGGCCGGCCAGCCCGCCTTCCGTGGTGGCCGCCGCCCGGGCGACCTGCCGGCCGGCCCGTATCAGGCCGCGCAGCAGGTGCGGGACTCCCCCGCCGGATCCGGCTTGGCCGCGCAGGGTCTTCAGGTCCAGCTTGATCGGCACCAGCAGCGCGTGGTCCGTGTGCAGGCCGGCGTCGAAGAGGTCCAGGCCCTCCTCCGCCGTGATCTCCAGTACGCCGCTGCGGCTCGCGCGGGCCTGGTCGACGCTGCTGAGGTTCGCGGCCATGCCCAGGGTGCGCTCCCACAGGCCCCAGGCGAGCGACAGGCCGGGCAGGCCCGCCGCGCGACGGCTCGACATCAGGCCGTCGAGGAAGGCGTTCGCCGCCGCGTAGTTGCCCTGGGCGCCACCGCCGAACACGCCCGCGACGGACGAGTAGACGACGAAGGCGTCGAGGTCGAGGCCGCGGGTCAGCTCGTCGAGGTGGCGCACCGCGTCCACCTTCGGCGCGAACACCGCCGCCAGCCGCTCCGGGGTCTGCGCCGCGATCACACCGTCGTCGAAGACACCCGCGGTGTGCACGACACCGGTCAGGCGGTGCTCGGCCGGCACGGAGGCCAGCAGCGCCTCCACCTGGGCGCGGTCGGACACGTCACAGGCCACCAGCGATATGGCGGCGCCGTGCTCGGTGAGTTCGGCGACCAGGGCCTCGGCGCCCTCGGCGCCGGCGCCCCGACGGCTCGCGAGGACCAGGCTCCGTACGCCGTGCCGGGTGACCAGGTGACGGGCCACGAGGGCGCCGAGCGCCCCGGTGGCACCGGTGACCAGGACCGTGCCCTCGGGTCCGAAGACCGCGGGGGCGTCCTCGGTGTGGCCGCCGGCCCGGACGAGCCGGGGGACGGACAGCGCCGTGCCGCGGACCGCGACCTGCGGCTCGCCGCCGGCCAGCACCGCGCCCAGCACCGGCTCCACATCGCCGTCACCGGCGGGGTCGGCGTCGATCAGGACGATCCGGTCCGGGTTCTCCGCCTGAGCGGCCCGCACCAGACCCCACACGGCCGAACCGGCCGGGTCGGTGACCGCGTTGGCGGCGCCGGCGGGGACCGCGCCGCGGGTCACCACGACCAGCTGCGACTCCTCCAGCCCCTCGCCGGCCGTCCATGCCTGGAGGACACCCAGTACGCGGGAGGACAGGGCCAGTACGGCGTCCGCTCCGTCGCCGCCGACCGCCTCCAGGACCGCCACGGCCGGAGCTGCGGCGTTCCCTGCCAGGGCCTCCACATCGGCGGCCGTGGTGACCGGCGCCCACGACGGCGCGGGCTCCATGGACTCGGCCGGGGTCAGCTCGGTCCACTCCACGCCGAACAGCGAATCGGCGACCGCGCTGTCCGCGGCCGTCTCCAGCTGCTGGGCGGACACGGGCCGGGACACCAGCGAGTCCATCGTCACGACCAGGGCTCCGGTCGCGTCGGCGGCCTCGACCGTCAGCGCGTCCGGGCCGACCGGTGCGACCCGTACGCGCAGCGCGGAAGCGCCAGCGGCGTGCAGGACGAGCCCGTTCCACGCGAACGCCAGCACCGCCTCGCCGGACTCCCCGTCCGCCGTGTCGGCCGGACCGGCGAAGGTGCCGGCCTGCAGGGCCGCGTCGAGCAGCGCCGGGTGGATGCCGAACCGGTCGGCCTCCTTGCGCAGTTCCTCGGGCAGGACGACCTCGGCGAAGACCTCGTCGCCGCGGCGCCACACCGCCCGCAGACCCTGGAACGCCGGGCCGTAGCCGAAGCCGCGCGCGTCGAGGTCGGCGTAGAACTCCCCGACCTCGACGGCCTGGGCACCGGCCGGCGGCCAGGCGGCGAAGTCGAAGCCGGAACCGGCCGCGGAGGCGGATGCCGACAGCATTCCGGTGGCGTGCCGCGTCCAGGCGTCCGCGCCGTCCTCGTCGACGACGGCGTCCTCACGCTGGGAGTACACCTCCACCGTGCGCGAACCGTTCGCACCCGGACCGCCGACCGCGACCTGCACGCGTACTCCGCCGGTCTCCGGCACCACCAGCGGCGACTCGATCACCAGCTCTTCGAGAACGCCGCAGCCGGCCTCGTCACCGGCGCGCACCGCGAGTTCGAGCAGTCCGGTACCCGAGAGCAGGACCACGCCGCCGATGGCGTGGTCGGCGAGCCAGGGGTGGGTGCGCAGCGACAGGCGCGAGGTGAAGACCAGGCCGTCGGACTGCGGCAGCCGTACGACCGCGCCCAGCATCGGGTGGTCGGCCGTGGCCTGTCCGAGGGAGGCGGCGTCGGTGGCCGACTCGCCGGGCTGGAGCCAGTAGTGCTGGTGGTCGAAGGCGTACGTCGGCAGCTCCACGCGCCGGGCCGCCGCCTGCGGGAGCACGGCCTTCCAGTCCAGCGCGATGCCCCGGACGAACAGCTCGGCCATCGAGGCCAGGAGGCGGCGCAGGCCGCCGTCCTCGCGCCGCAGCGAACCCGTCACGACCGCCTGAGTGTCGGCCTCGTCTACCGTCTCGGTGATCGGCTGGACCAGCACCGGGTGGGCGCTGACCTCGACGAACACCCCGTGACCCTGCTCGGCGAGGTACGCCACGGCCGGACCGAAGCCGACCTGGCCGCGGAGGTTGCGGTACCAGTAGTCACCGTCGAGGACATCGGAGTCCTCGACCCAGCTGCCCGTGACCGTCGAGTAGAACGGCACCTGCGGCGCCTGGGCATTGATCCCGGCCAGCGTCTCGGCGAGCGCCTCGCGGATGTCCTCGACGTGCCGGGTGTGCGAGGCGTAGTCCACCGCGACCCGGCGGACGCGGACGCCCTCGCCGGCCAAGGCCTCCAGGGCCTCGTCCAGCGCCTGGGCATCACCGGCGATGACCACCGACGACGGCCCGTTGACCGCCGCGACCTCAACCCGGTCGGCCCACGGCTCGATCCGCGCGACCGCCTCGGCCTCGCTCAGCGCGACCGAGGCCATACCCCCGCGACCGGCCAGGTCCTTGGCGATCGCCTGGCTGCGCAGGGCGACCACACGCGCCGCGTCCTCAAGGGAGAGCGCACCCGCCACACACGCGGCCGCGATCTCACCCTGCGAGTGACCCAGTACGGCATCGGGCTTGACGCCCACAGACGACCAGACGGCCGCCAGACCCACCATCACCGCGAAACTCGCGGGCTGAAGGACGTCGACCCGCTCCATCAGCTCGGGCTCGGTCCCCCCGCGCAGGACATCGATCAGCGACCAGTCCACGAACGGCTCCAGGGCCGCCGCGCACTGCGCGATCCGCTCCGCGAACACCGGCGAGGCGTCCAGCAGTTCGCGGCCCATGCCCGCCCACTGCGAACCCTGGCCCGGGAACACCCACACGACCTTGCCCGGCTTGCTCGAACCGGCCGCGCTGCCGGAGACCACTCCGGCCGCGTTCTCGCCGCGCGCCAGGGCCTGGAGCCCGGCCAGCGCCTCCTCGTTCGTACCGGCGACCACCACCGCGCGGTCGCCCAGCAGTGCGCGGTCCGTGAGCAGCGACCCGGCCACGTCCGTCAGCGACACCGCGTCGGCGCCCTCGGCGCCCTCGACGAACGCCGCCAGCCGCCCGGCCTGGCCGGCCAGCGAACCGGCGCTGCGCGCCGACACCACCAGCGGCACCACACCACCCGCAGGAGCGGCCTGCTCCTCGGAGGCGGCCTCCGCCTCCTCGGCGGGGGCCTCCTCCAGGATCAGGTGCGCGTTCGTCCCGCTGACGCCGAACGCGGACACGCCGGCCCGGCGCGGGCGGCCGTTCTGCGGCCACTCCCGTGCCTCGGTCAGCAGTTCCACGGCGCCCGCCGACCAGTCCACCTGCGGGGTGGGCGAGTCGACGTGGAGGGTCGCCGGGAGCACGCCGTGGCGCAGGGCCTGCACCATCTTGATGACACCGGCCACACCGGCGGCCGCCTGCGTGTGACCGATGTTCGACTTCAGGGAGCCCAGCCACAGCGGCTGCTCCGGGTTCCGGTCGCGGCCGTACGTCGCGAGGATCGCCTGCGCCTCGATCGGGTCGCCGAGGGTCGTGCCCGTGCCGTGCGCCTCCACCGCGTCCACGTCGGACGGGGTGAGACCGGCTCCGGACAGCGCCTTGCGGATGACCCGCTGCTGCGAGGGACCGTTGGGGGCGGTCAGGCCGTTCGAGGCACCGTCCTGGTTGACCGCGCTGCCGCGCAGCACCGCCAGCACCCGGTGGCCGCGCTCACGCGCCACCGACAGCCGCTCCAACACCACCACGCCGACACCCTCGGCCCAGCCGGTGCCGTCGGCAGCCGACGAGAACGCCTTGCACCGGCCGTCCGCGGCCAGGCCCCGCTGCCGGGAGAACTCCACGAAGGCACCCGGCGTCGCCATCACGGTCGCACCGCCGGCGAGCGCCATCGAGCACTCGCCCTGCCGCAGCGCCTGCGCCGCCAGGTGCATCGCCACGAGCGACGAGGAGCACGCCGTGTCCACCGTCACCGCCGGGCCTTCGAGCCCGAGGACGTACGAGACACGGCCCGAGGCCACGCTCGACAGCGTCCCGGTGACCCCGAAGCCCTCGGCCTCCGGCGCGTCCGCGCCGGCCCCGTAGCCCTGGGTGGACGTCCCGGAGAACACTCCGACGTCGCTGCCCTTCAGCGAGACCGGGTTGATGCCGGCCGCCTCCAGGGCCTCCCAGGACGTCTCCAGCAGCAGCCGCTGCTGCGGGTCCATGGCCAGCGCCTCACGCGGCGAGATCCCGAAGAAGCCCGCGTCGAACTGCGGAGCCTCGTGGAGGAATCCGCCCTGGCTGGTGTACGAGGTACCCGCGTGATCGGGGTCCGGGTCGAAGAGCCCCTCCAGGTCCCAGCCGCGGTCGTCGGGGAAGGACGTCATCGCGTCCCCGCCCTCGGACACCAGGCGCCACAAGTCCTCCGGCCCCGCAACGCCACCCGGCAAACGGCACGCCATGCCCACGATCGCTATCGGCTCGCGGGAAGCGCCGAGGAGCTGGCGGTTCTGCTTCTTCAGCGAACCGACCTCTTCGAGCGACTTCCTTAGCGCCTCGACGACCTTTTCATACGACGCACTCACTTAACTGCCCCAATCATTTCGCGGTTTCGAAGGACTTCAGTCGCCGAGCGCCATCGACACGAGGTCGTCGACGTCGAGATCGGCGATCGCCGCTTCGTCGTCGTCGGCTTCGTCGGAAGCACCGATTTCCAGTTCGCCGTCGCCGAGGGCGACCAGCTTGACCAGGGCATCCATCAATCCGGCTTCCCGGAGCCGGGCCAGCGGGAGGGTGGCGAGTGCGTTCCGCAGCCGCTCCTCGTCCACTTCCGAGTCCATCGCGCCGCCGTCCGGGAGCAATTCGTGGTGCAGGTGCCGGGCAAGGGCCAGCGGGGTCGGGTAGTCGAAGATCAGCGTGGCCGGAAGCTTCAGTCCGGTCGACTCGCACAGCCCGTTGCGCAGTGCCACCGAGGTGAGCGAGTCGAATCCCGCTTCCTTGAAGGCCGTTTCGGCGCCCACTCCGTCGGGCCCGGCGTGGCCGAGCACGACGGCGGCCTGGGCGCGGACCAGGTCGAGGAGCAGCTCCTCCTGTTCCGACGCGGTGAGCCCGGTCAGGCGACGGAGCAGCCCGCCGTCCGTGGCGGACGCCGTCCGCGCCACCTGCCGGCCGGCCCGTACCAGGCCGCGCAGCAGGTGCGGGACTTCCCCGCCGGCCGCCGCCTGGCCGCGCAGGGTCTTCAGGTCCAGCTTGATCGGCACCAGCAGCGCCCGGCCGGAGCCGATGGCCGCGTCGAAGAGCTCGGTGCCCTCCGCGGCCGCGAGCCGCAGGCCGCCGGTGCCGGCGGTCTGCTGCCACTGGCCCCAGGCGAGGGACTGCCCGGGCAGGCCCGCCGCGCGACGGCTCGACATCAGGCCGTCGAGGTAGGCGTTGGCCGCGGACTGGTTGCCCTGGCCGGCCGACCCCATGAGCGAGGCGGCGGACGAGAAGACGACGAAGGCTTCGAGGTCGAGGCCTCGGGTGAGCTCGTCGAGGTGGCGTACGGCGTCCGCCTTCGGCGCGAACACCGTTGCCAGCCGCTCCCCGGTCAGCGCGGTGATCACGCCGTCGTCCGGCACACCGGCGGTGTGTACGACACCGGTCAGCGGGTGCGCGGCCGGGACCGAGGCAAGCAGGGTCTTCACCTGGTCGCGGTCGGACACGTCGCAGGCCGCCACCGATACGGCGGCGCCGTGCTCGGTGAGTTCGGCGACCAGGGCCTCGGCGCCTGCGGCCTCGGCGCCCTGCCGGCCGGCCAGCACGAGGCTCCGTACGCCGTGCCGCGTGACCAAGTGACGGGCGATGAGGGCGCCCAGCGTCCCGGTGCCGCCCGTGATCAGGACCGTGCCTTCCGGCCCGAACACCGCGGGCTCACCGGCGGTTTCGCCGTCGGCCCGGACGAGCCGGGGCGCGGAGAGGGTGGTGCCGCGGACGGCTACCTGCGGCTCGCCGCTCGCGAGCACCGCACCGAGCACCAGCTCCACGTTGCCGTCGGCAGCGGGGTCGGTGTCGATCAGGACGATCCGGTCGGGGTTCTCGACCTGCGCGGCCCGGATGAGGCCCCATACGGCCGAGCCGGCCGGGTCGGTGACCGCGCCGTCGCCGGCGGGCACCGCGCCCCGGGTGGCCACGACCAGCCGCGACTCCTCCAGGCCGGTCGCGGCCAGCCACGCCTGCACCACGGTCAGTACGCGGGTGGACAGGGCCAGGGCGGCGTCGTCGCCGTTGCCGCCGACCGCTTCCAGCAGCGCCACCACCGGCACCTCGGTGCCCGCGGCCAGGGCGGCCACCTCGTCGGCCGTGGCCACCGGCGCCCACCACGGGGAGGGGTCGGCACCGTCGGCCAGGGACAGCTCGGACCACTCCACCGCGTACAGCGAGTTGGCGATCGCCGTGTCGGCCGCGGTGTCCAGCTGCTCGACGGACACCGAGCCGGACACCAGTGAGTCCATCGTCAGGACCAGGCCGCCGGTCTCGTCGGCGGCTTCGACGGACAGCGCGTCCGGGCCGACCGGGGCCAGCCGCACCCGCAGCGCCGAAGCACCCACGGCATGCAG
>NZ_JBHXNP010000151.1:0-16484 GCF_042719495.1 Streptomyces sp. NPDC058525 | reverse complement strand
CCTGGCGTTCCGTCCCAGAGGACGACGAACTCTGCGATGCCGCGCGCGCCGCACTACGTGCCGTCTCCGCACCCGGCAGCGCTACTTGAGGCCGGACCGCAGTTGGTGGGACACCTGTCGTCGATCAGTGAGACTGAACAGTCGTCACCTCTGTCGGTGTGAGGTCCCAGAGACTGCTTGACTGTTTGCGCGCCGGACATGGTTCCGGTCGCCCGCCCGGGGCAGGCGACCGGGCCGGGTCAGGAGGAAGGTGGGTAGGGGGCGCTCTTGAGCTGGCGGGCGAGGTGGGCGGTGTTGGCGGCGAGGGTCTTGGTGGTGGCGGCGGTCTTCTCGGGTGTCTTGTCGAGGTCCTGATAGTCAGTGCCCTGCATGGCCTCGCCGACCCAGTATGTGACCGCGTTCGGGGCAAGGGAGAAGCCGACGTCGTTGAGGCCTTGGAAGAGATCGGCGCTGACCTTGTGGGCACCGTCCTCGTTGCCGACCACGCAGACCGCGGCGACCTTGCAGTAGGTGAGCATGCGGCCCTCGTCGTCGCTCTCGCCGAGCTCGGCGTCGAGCCGCTCCAGCACGCGCTGGGCGATGCTGGAGGGGTGGCCCAGCCAGATGGGTGTGGACAGCACCAGGATGTCGGCGCCCAGGATCTCGGCACGGATCTCCGGCCACGCGTCTCCGTCGCCCATGTCGGTCTTCACGCCGGGCTTCACGTCGTGGTCGGCGATCCGGATCGTCTTGCCGGTGACGTCGTGCTCGGCGAGCGCCGCCATGGTCTGCTCGGCCAGCAACTGTGAGCTGGAAGGGGCGGGGGAGGGCGACAGCGTGCAGACGAGGGCGACGGCGCGAAGTGGGCTGCTTCCAGTGGTGTTCATGGTCTGCGGCTACCCGACTGGACCGCCTCTATCCCACCAGGCCAGGTCATAAGGCCCGTATGGCGGCCATGAGGGGAATCTCAGGTCTCAGGCTCCGGGCGGTGGAGCGGAGGGCCATCGAGGCGGCGGATCGCAACCAGTTGCTCGGCTGCGTTGATGGCGTGGTGGAACATGCGGTGCCCGAGCATGACGCACAGGGTGTAGCCGGCGTCCTCGTAGCGGGCGCGGAGTCCAGAGTTGTCGGGGGCGACGAAGGTCCGCCGCCGCAGGTCGCGGAAACGGGCCAGGTGATGGCGCAGGGTATGGGGGTCCGGCAGGAGTGCCGGCGTGGCCGGGTGGGGTGTGGCGAGGACGTCGTCGATCGCGGCCCGCAAGGCCGCCTCTACCGCGCTCGCCGTGGGTGGCGCGTCGCCGCGCAGGGCCTCGGCGGCCTCGGCGGCGCACTCGACGGTCACGTTGGCGACGGCGGCGGCCTGGGCCAGGACCTGCTGCGCGGTCGCGCCGTTGCAGGGTAGGAGCGCCATGAGAAGCCCGCTGGCGCGTTCCACCTCCGCTGTCGGGGGCGTGGGTGGAACGCCCGGTTCCCCGGGGTCCCGTGCCGCGTCTCCCGCCGGTGACGGCGACTTGGGATAGGTGCTGCTCATGTCCCTCCCTATGGGAACATCCCGGCGGAGGCCGGTGGAGACTGCTGTGTAGCAGGGATGGCCGCCGGATTGCCCCGGACACGCGTATCGCCTTCAGCAAGGCGCTCGAAGAGGTCTGGGATCCATGCGCATGTTGACGTCCGGCGCGCAACGGGGAGGGGCTGTGGCTGTCTCACGTACGCTGTGCCGCACCGCGAGCTGAAGGGGGACTGGTGCGAGCTGTCGGCCGTGATGGCCATGGCCATCCGATTCGCAGTCTCGGAACACCGGACTCACGGACGGGGATGTTCCGGGCCCCTCTGGTCGCGCGCGTGCTCATCGGGGGTCTGCCAGGAGTCCTCGCGGCGCCGCGCGACGGGGGTTTGCTCGGCGGGCGGCGCCTCGCGGCGCCTGCGCCGGCTGCCGTACCAGAAGGCACCGATCAGCCCTTCCAGGCACCGTACGGGTGTATGCGGCGCGGTGAGCATGCGGCGGCGCGGTTCCCGCAGCCGTCGGCGCAGGCGCGCAGGGCAACCTTGGCGTGAGCGTCGGGCGGAGTACAGCACGCACTGGTCGGTCACCTGGCCGCACAGTGCGAGGTGGCCGACGCCCCGTGTTCCGAGCAGGTGTGCGAGGGGGGCTGGTAAAGACGGAATGGCGTGCCTTGACGATGAAGTACGAGTCCTCGTCCGGGCGTACGGGGCGACCAGGTCGGCGCGGGGGCTGGTGAGAGTCGCTTTCAGGATCTCCCCGTGGTGGGAACGCCATCTTCCGAAGTTGTCATGGGCGTAGATCACCGGCATTCCGCGTCAGCAGGCGGACCACGGCGGGGAGGGCCTGCTCGACGGAGGGAACCAGCTCGTCCGCGCTTTGAGGGAATCAGGGAATGCGGACGGCCAGGATGACGACGTCGTCCGCCGGAGCCGGGTCCGCCAGCCGGTGGCTGATCCGGCTGAGCAGTTCGGCCGGCGGTTGATCCCCGTGGCGGGCGAGCAGGGCGGAGAGCCGTCCGACGGCGGCGTCGATGTCGTGGCCGCGGCGTTCGATGAGCCCATCGGTGTACAGCAGGAGCGTCGAGCCCGGAGGAAGCCGACGTCGTCGCTCGGTCCGTTGGGCCGGCCCGAGTGACTGGTCGAACAGGATGTCGTGCGCCAGCAGTGCTGTCACGCGTCCGTCGGGAGATCGCAGCAGGGGCGGCGGGTGCCCGGCGTTGGACCAGGTCAAAGTCCAGTCAGGACTGTCGTCGACGGGGGCGAGGCGGGCGTGCACCAAGGTGCCACCGGCCTCGATGGGCAGGGTGCAGCACGCCGTGTCGAGGGCGGTCAGTGCGGCGGCGGGACTGTACGGGGGGTGGTCGAGGGTGGCTTGCCGCAGCATGCTGCGGATCTGGCCCATGATCGTGGCGGCGTGCACGTCGTGGCCCGTGATGTCGCCCACCGTCACCATGAGTGCCGTGGGTTTGCCGGAGGCGTCACTCGGCAAGTGGTAGGCGTCGTACCAGTCCCCGCCGATCATGTGGTCATCGGCGGCCGCCTGGTACACGGCGCTGATGTCGACGTGTCCGGCAAGGGGAAGATCGGTGAGCATCGCGGCTTGCAGTTCCCGGGCCACGGAGATGCGCTCGTCCAGGTACAGGGCGCGTTCCACCGCCTGCGCGATGTAGCCGGACGCAGCGGTGAGCGTGGCCCGCTCGGTGACGTCCACATCGTGGCGCTTGGCCCAGCAGATCGCGAGGACCCCCAAGGGCCTGTGCCTGCCCCACAGCGGCAGGCACAGGATGGTGCTGAGGCCCATGCGGTCGAAGAAGCCGACTGCCTCGGGGGCGTATTCGGCGACCAGCGCCTTGCGGTCGGGGACGAGTACGGCGCGCCGCTCACGCATGGCCCGGGTGCTGGGGAACGCGGCGCCCAAGGGCAAGGTGCGGACCTCGCGTTCCACCGAACTCGAGATGTCGGGGTCGGGCACTCGGTGCAGTTCGTTTCTGTCGGCGATCAGAAGGCCGACGTAGGCGGGTTTGCCGACGCCGACGAACAGCTGGCGCAGCCGTCGTCGTACGTCCTCCAGGCCTGAGGTCTGCGCGAGCTCCTCCGAGGCCCGCAGCAGGAGCTCGACGTGGTCCAGACCGGCCTGAGCCTCGCGCTCCAAGCGTTCCGCATCGCTCTGAGCACGTTCGGCGGTGGCCCGGGCGGTCTCCAGAACCTTCTGCACGGCCCGGTTCTCCGCCGACAGGATCCGCAGGCGCAGGTCGGCGGAACAGGCCGCGGCCAGGTCCCCGAGGTCGGACAGCTCCTCGTCGCTCCAGTGCCGGGGCTTGTGGTCGATGGCGCACAAGGAGCCCAGGACGAGTTCGTCGCTGTCGGTCACAGGCATTCCCGCGTACGCGACGACCCCGAGCGCCGCGACGGCCGGGTTGCTACGGAGTCGGCTGTCGGCTCGGGTGTCCTGGACGATCAGAGGCTGACCGGAGGCCGCCGTGTGCCGACCGAGCGAATGGGAGAGCGGCAGAGCCCGTCTCCCGGCCCAGGGCTCTGGCAGACCAACGAGACCGGGCAGGATCTCCCTGCCCTCTTCGATCAGTGAAACGAAGGCAATGGGCGTGTCGAGTGTCCTGGATGCCAGGCGAGCGAAGCGATCCATGCCGATATCGGAGGCAGCCGAAAGTGCCGCCAACCGCAATGCCCTCCGCCGTGCGCTGCTCGGATCCGCTCCGGATTCCCGGCCCTGCTCCGACATCTGACCTCCGGTCCCGCTGTCCCGAAGTCCTCAACGGCATCGTAAGTCGCACAGGGACAGCGACGCCACGCACAGATCTGAGAGCGAGCGCCGGCTGGTGAGTCCGCCCGCTGCGGCCCGTCCCGCACGCCCGTCGTCCGGTACATGACTGCCGGGATTCACGCGGCATCGGCACGCAGAAGCCGCAGTACGGCGCATTCGACGCGGCCGTGGGTGGCCGGCCGGCCGAAGGTGCCGTCCTCTCCCAGCCTGCCGAGGGACGCGGCGATGGTCTGTCCTTCCTCGTAGAGTTCGATGACGCGGGGATGGATGTAGGACGCCCGACATACGGCGGGCGTGTTCCCCAGGTAGTGGCTCACTTCGCGCGTGGCGCGGGCCACGACCCTGCCCCGGCGGGCGCGGGAAGAGTCGCCCGTGCCGGCGGAGACCGCCAGTGCGACCGCGGCCAGGACGGTGGCGTACCAGGTTCTGAAGTCCTTCGCCGTAACGTCGTGGCCCGACCGGTCCTGCAGGTAGGCGTTGAGCTCCTCGGCACGGACTTCGTGCCAAGCCCCGAGCTCCCAGTACGCGAACAGCCTCCGCCCGCCGTCCTTGCGCCGCAGCAGGGCCCTGATCACTGTGTAGGCCTGCTCGTCCACCAGCGAGCGCTCGACCTCCTTGCCCGACTTGGCGGGGAAGGCCAGGCGGATCTCGCCCCTGTGGCAGACGGCGTGTTCCCGCAGGAGGGTCGTGAGCCCGAAGCTCCCGTTGTCGCGGGCGTAGCGCTCTCCGCCGATGCGGAGGAAGCCGAGGTCGAGCAGGCGGGTCAGGCACGCCAGGACGCGGACGCGCGTCAGGCCGCGTCCGGCGAGGTCCCGCGACACGTGTTCCCGCAGGCTCGGCAGCGAGCGGGCCACCCGCTGGACGTGGTCGTGTTTGGCGGCGTCCTGCTGCTCTCGGAAGTACGGGTGGTACAGGTATTGACGCCGCCCGGCTGCGTCCGTTCCCACGGCCTGGATGTGGCCGTTGGGCCAGGGGCAGACCCAGACCTCCTGCCAGGCAGGGGGGATCGCGAGGGCACGCACGCGTTCGCGGTCCACCGGGGAAAGGGCTCGGCCGTCCGTGCCCAGGTAGCGGAACCCGCGGCCGTGGCGCACGCGGCGCCACCCCGCCTTCTGTGGGTCGCTGGTCCGCAGCCGCACAGCCACGTCAGTGCTCGTCGTCGTGGTGGGCCTGAGTGCGCAGGGTCCAGGCGTGGCCAGGGCTGTCGTACGACACCGGAGGGGACCGGTGCCCGCGGACATCGGTGCTCTTGCTCCACAGGTGCTCCCTGCCGCAGGCGCGCGCGTGGCTGCCGCTGTGCGCCACGATCTCAGCAGGTCTCCACTGTTCTGTCTCTTTCATGGCTTCCGCCTCCTTCATGCCGGGCGTCTACCCCCGCGCGCCGCGGCACGCTCCGAGTCCGCGTTCTCCCCATGTGCATGCGAGGGGGCCGGCAGGGCAGACGGTGCTGTGGCTCAACGGCTTCGCAGCGGGTGGCCCCGCCATCGACACCGCGAGACCCGATGCGCGTACGCGCGGCAACCGGCCGGCTCCGCCGCGCAGGATAGTCTGATTTGATCTAGTTTGGGCCTGCAGATGTTCCGCAACCAAAGGAGCTCACCATGGCTGACAAGGGAAAGATGGACCAGGCCAAGGGCAAGGCCAAGGAGGCCGCCGGCAAGGTCACCGGCAACGACCGGATGAAGGCCGAAGGAAAGATGGACCAGGCCAAGGGCAAAGCGAAGGAAGCGCTGAGCGATACCGAGAAGCGCGCCCGCGGCATCCAGGACTCCCTGCGCGACAAGCGCGACAGGACCTGACGCCGGGACCTGACGCCGGGACCTGACGCCGGGTCCGGGCCAGGACTCGCGGCTCGGGTGACCACGATGCGGCCCTCGGCACCCCCGCGTGGCGGGGCCGCGCGTGGCCCCGCGGCGGCGCCGTTCCCCGCGAGGCACATGACGCGGTCCCCACACCCTGAGGCAGGTTCGGATCAGGGCGGGTTCCGGTGTCCGCGTTCTCTCTCCCCGAGCCGCACGCACGAGAAGGATCCTTCAATGGACGGACAGGACAAGGACATGCCGGTGGCCGAAGTGGTCGTGGTGGTAGGCGACTGCTCTGCGCAGGACGCGCGCGCCGTCCTCGACCTTCTCGAACGCTCCTTCCCCGCCGAGCCGGCGGTGGGCGGTGGGGCGGAAGGCGGTTCGGCCGCCACCGTGTGGAGCGCGACGTTCGACGCGGCGAAGCCAGCCGCACCGGCCGAAGGCCGAGCGGCACCCGTACGGCTGGACGACGCGGTCAGCGTCACCCTTCAGGGAGGCCCCCGCGCGGTGGAGCGGGTGCAGGCTGCGCTCGTCGGCAACTTCAAGGTCGAGGGCATGGGATCCGTATCCGGCGATCAGGAGCGCGAGATCGGACTGCGCGTCCGCTCCTGAGCCGCGCCCGCTCCGCCGCTCCGCTGCCGTACGGCTACGTCGAACAGATCGACCCCGGCTGGACCGGCCGTTCCTCGGGTCAGGCAGCCGCTCTGCTCGCTCCGGCACCCGCCGCGGCGGGGGTCAGGGGCGGGGTGTCGAGGCCGGTTCCCTGGTGGAGGCCTTCGAGGAAGGCCGCGATGGCCTCCGTGGCGGTGGCCGACGGCGTCCATCCCAATTCCTCGCGCGCCCGGTTCGCGTCGAGCAGGTCCACTCCGCAGACGACTGCTCAGGCCTGGCTTGCGGCGAGAGCCATCCCGACAAGAAGGGCGCGACCTGCGCGGCCTTCCTGGCCCCCGCGGCCGCGTTCTTCCGCTGGCACGGCAACCGATATCAAGCGGGTCCTGGCGGACAACGTGGGGGCCTATCGCAAGGGTTCCTTCACTACTTCACGTTCACGGTGCCAGTGAGGATACGGTGATCCGAACACTTCCCCGTCGTGCAGTTGGTGGCAATCGCCAGGGAATCGGCGCCGTAGCTTCCAGGGCCGACCAGGGACGTTTCTGATACGAAGATCAGATCGATCTTCCGCATTCCACCACACACAGTCGGAGCAAGCTCCTCTTCATTATCGGCCGTCCACTCCCCGTACCCGAGACAGTTGGCGGTGTCATTGTCATCCAGCTCTCGGAACGACCCGCGGTTCGAATCGTTGAGGTCCTTAACGTTCAGGCTGGCCGAGTAGTACGTGTCGAGTGAGTGATAGTTGGGCTGAGCGTTGAAATCGCCCGCGATCATGACGGTCTGCCCCTGGTCGACCCAACTGTCGAGCTGGGCCTGGACAGCCGCCAGCTGCTGCAGTTTGTGCTCGTTGGTCACGCCCTTCTCCCGATTGACCGCCGCGATATGGGTTGTGCAGAAGCGGGTGCTGGAGTCGTCGCGGAGCGGCGCACAGAGCATGTTCCGCCGCTCCAGGGCAGGGTCGTCCGGCAACGTGATCCGGTCGGCCGTGTCCAGCGGAAGCCTACTGAAGATCGCATTGCCGAATGCTGCTCCACCGCAAACTCTATTGTCCGCACCCGCGTGAATGCTGGGCTCGAAGCGGGCGAAATTCGCGGGATCCTTGGGCCAGCCTGCCGAACGCAGTTTGCTGACGAGAGAGTTCCACTGGCCCTCGCAAAGTTCGTTGAATGCAACGAAGTCCGCGTTGCGGTACACAATCGACGACACGGCCCCGTCCACCATGCCCGTGTCGGATTTCCCGCCGTGGATCGCGCTGCCGGCCACGTTCCACTGCCAGATGTTGTACCGCTTCGCGCTCACGGTTTCAGCCTGCGCCGCCGACGCAGGCAGCAGTGCGGCGCACAGCGCGACCGCCAGAGCACTCCGAATACGACTGAACCGTCCCATAGGGTCCCTCTCCTGACGCATCCAGCCTCCCGAGGCCGGCGCAATTCGACACAAGCAGCGATGATCTTAAGCAGGCACTGCGGCGACGTCAGTCGGCAGGAGTGCATCGACTGCTCGGCCAAGCAGCGGCAGTTGGCGCCAGCGGCCACTGCCGGGACCATCGTGATCGCCCGCTGGCACTGACAAGACGGGTCGGTCCCCAAACGGTCCGAGCTCGGCGTGGTCCCGGCCGCGCCCGGGCCCGCGTGGGCCGTGCCGTAGACCCGCCCGCGCAGCAACTCGACGATTCTTCACTCCGATTCGCGCGTGTCCAGGTCGCCGGGTGCTCTCGGTGGAGGGACGGGAAAATCGGTTTCAACCTTTCGCGGGGAACGGCGCTCTGAAGAGAGGTGAGAGCACAGGGCCCCGTGAGCGGGGCCCCGAAAGGAGAGCAGATGCCGGAGAACGGCCGGGGACTCGAAGCGCCAGACGGCTTCGAGAGCTTTGCCCGGGCGAGCCAGAGACGGTTGTACCGCACGGCGTACCTGCTGTGCGGGGACGCGGACACCGCTCGGGACCTCACACAGACCACTCTCGCCAAGTTGTTCCAGTACTGGCGGCGCGCCAGTGCCGCCGGCAACATCGAGGCGTACGCCAGGACCGTGCTGACCCGCACCTATCTGGCCGAGCGGCGGCGTCGCCTGCGGGACCTGCTGGCGCACTCGCGTCCCGACCCGCGGCCGGCTCCCGAGCACGCCGATCTGCGCATGACCCTGTTGTCCGCGCTGGCCGGGCTGCCGCCCAAGGCCCGGGCCATCGTCGTACTCCGGTACTGGGAGGACCTGAGCGTCGAGTCCGTCGCCCAGCTGATGCGGTGCAGCGAGTCCACCGTCAAGAGCCAGTGCTCACGCTCCCTGGCCAGGCTGCGCGCCGAGCTGGGCGAGGCACACATCTACGTCACGGGGAGCTGAGCGATATGGGAATCAACACGTCCGAAGACGACCGCCGGAGCGCCCTGATGCTCAGGGACGTGATGGAGCACGCCGTGGAGGATCTGCCCGCCGTCAACGACCTCGTGCCCACCGCGATCGTGCAGGGACGGCGCCGGAAGGCGCGGGCCAGAGCCGGAATCGCCGCCACGGTCGTCTGCCTCGCCGGGGCAGTCGCCTTCGGCTCCTTGACACTGCAGGGTAGTGACGGCGCCACAACGGTTCGCCCCGCCGCGCCCGCGACCAGCAGTTCCTCTCCCACCCCGGAGCCGTACCGCACGCCGGTCCGCATCGTGCCCAGCAAGGACGGAACACCGCCCGCGCTGCCGCCCGCCGAACAGAAGCGGCGGGAGGAGTACCAGCAGCGGGCGGCCGTCCTCCTCGACGAGCTGCTGCCGGACTCGGTCGGCCTGATCCGGCCGGTCGAAGGCCATGTGACCCGGTACCAGGGCGAGACCAAAGACGGCAAGGTCTTCCCGGTCCTCCTCTCCGTACAGCCGTCAGACCCGGACACCCGCCCGATTCCCTGTCCCGCAGAGCCGGACCCACGGGTCGCAGAGTGCACGGCGGCCACGCTGCCGGGAGGTATCAAGGCGACCTCCTTCCGCACACCCAGCGACTATCCCAACACCACGGCCACTGTCGTCTCCTTCACCTACAAGACGAGTTTCGTCTCGCTGACCGTCATCCCTGCCGAGGGCGGCAAGGCATCCGCCCCGGTGAGCAGTCAGGAACTGCTGACAGCAGCCGGCGAACTTCGCTTCCTCGACCTCGTGCGCTACGCCCACGAGAACCCTGTGCAGGAGAGACAGATTTCCGTCGTCGGCGGCTGAGATCACCACCCGCCCCCGGACGGGCAGAAGACGCCATGCCGCCTGGAGCACGTAGCGGTCGTCGGCGGCTTCTGCCCGGCCACAGGCGGTACGCGTCCGCCGACAACGGATAAGCGTGTAGTGGTCGTGGGCGGCTTACAGACCCCCAAGACGAAGCAGGCCAGAAGCTGCCCCTGGTCTCCTTCTGTCGGCCGTTCACCGGTGCATCGCCCCGATCGTCATGAAGTCGTCCAGCCCGCCCAGGATGACGACCAGGCAGTGATGAACAGGAACGCACGTCAGTTGCCCTTCGGCGAGCACCGGTAAGGCATGCCCGTCTGCGGTTCGCAGCCCGCCGCCACGATCTTTCAGCCGTGTCGAACTGCGACAGGAACCGGGTGTCGCCCTCCAGGTGCAGCAGGGCCTGCCGCCCGTACACCTGCGTTCCGCGCACCGTGCCGGCGGTCTCGGTCTCATCGGACAGGGCCGGACCGCATGGCTTGGTGGCGTCTTCTTCGAGCTGCCGGCGGGTCTGCGGGGCCGGCAGCGCGCAGGCCCCGCCGTAGTCGGCGCGCGGGAGTCTCCTCGAAAGCGGTGCCCGCCCCGGCGCGCGCCGTCCAGCCCGGGGGCGGAGGCTCCGCACCCGCACAGCACCACCGCCGCGGCCCCAGCCAGGACGGCCAGGGCCGGGTGCCTGCGATGCTCTGCGGCTGTTGATGCGGACCTCGAATCTTCCCCAGGGCGGCTCTTCGTTCCCCAGCCGGTTGCTGTCGGCAACAACGGCCGGGGCAGCCGCCCGCTCGTGGAGTGTGCGGGCCGTGCCGGCCGGTCAAAGGCGCCTTCGGCGGCGCGATGCGCTGGGCTTCGCCCACCCTGGACAGTCCGACCCGCCCCTGGACCGACCTGGCTGGCTATCGGCCGGCCCCTCCCTCGTGGCGCCCGACCGCAGGTCAGCACCCAGGGGGTGGGGAATTTCGGCGAGCAGGTCTGTCCCACCCCCATGCGCCGGGTGGGGAGATTCACCGAGCCCCATCACTGTCGGTCGACCGTGTGAAAGCCGGCTGCCTCGGCCCCCCGGCGCAGTAAGGCTTCCCTTGACCGGGCAAGGCCCGGTCGGCGATGAAGTCGTCCAGGCCGGGCGGGAAGGCGGGCCGCGCAGGGTCTCCAGCAGGTGCGGCGGGCTTCGGCGGGCACACGGCGGCGGGCGAGGGAGCGACGCACGATGTAGACGATGGCGGCGACGTCGACGGCAGCGAGAACGGTGTTCGCCCGCGTCCCTGGCGCAGATCGCCGCCCCAGCCGCCCGGCACCGCAGCCCGTCGACCATCTTTTGCCTGAAGTACAGGATCGCGGAGGCGCGCCACCATTCGCGCGGCCGCGCCGGCGGCTTGGGCTTCTTCTTCTCCCGGAGGGTGTCCTGGGCGGCCTGTCGGCCGAGTCCGTGGCGGCGGTCGCCGCCTGCTTCATCGGTACGTCCGTGGTGGCGAGCTCCACCACGGCGTCCTGGCCGGCATGCTTGATCAGGTTCCGTAGGTCATGAGGGGCTGACGATCAGTCCCACCGCAGCAAGCACGCCCGCCGCGAAGGACAGGAGCGCCACCCGCTGCGAATTGCGCATGTAGCCCTGGCGTCGCTTGCGCTCCTTGCGGACGGTCGACAGCGTTCCCATGTGCACGCGCTGAGTGTTCTCGGGGTCGTGGACCAGCGGGTACAGGTGGCCGACCACATGCGCGGGGCCCCGTGACGCGCCCTTCTGGTGCCGGACAGTCCCGCCGTCGGGGGTCTCGAACTCGTACACGACGTGCGCGTAGCCCCGCTTGCCGAACGGCACCAGACTCACCAGCCGCGCCGGGACCTCGACGCCGGATTCACTCAGCTCGGTCATCTTCCTCAGCTCGCTCCGCTCACCGGAGATCAGCATCAGGCCGAAAATGCAGACCGGCACGGACGCGATGATGAAACACACGAGCACTGCAGTCACCAGGTTCACAGGCGGACGGTACGGCACCACCCGCCCCGCCCGAAACCCCCACATCCCCTTCACCCACGAGGACTTCGCGCCTTACGATCACACGCATGTCGATCTCTTCGCCCATACCCGTCCTCCAGGGTGACCGGGGCACCGAACTCCGCTCCGCCGGCGAGGAACTGCTGCTGCGTCGCCCGGACGCCGAGCTGCGCATCCCGCTCGCCGCGATCGCGCGTGTCCACGCCGAGAGGCGTGACCTCTCGGTCGAGCTGACCGCCCCGTCCCGGGCCGAGCCGACCGTATACCGGGTCACGGACGTGAGCGCGGCCGCCGCCTCTGTCTTCGCCGACGCGGTGAACGCCGCGCTGCCCGAGCGTGCTGTGGGCGAGGAGACGGTGGACGGCTCCACGCTCGTGATCACCCGGAATCTGGGCTTCGACGATGGCGAGGAGGAGGAAGAGGACGAGAACAGCGTGCCTGTCGGCCTGCCGTTGCAGAACAAGCGGTGGGCGTACGCCTGCTACGTCGCGGTCGCGGCCCTCGCCGTAGTCGTCGTGCTGATCGATAAGAACTGGGGCCGGGGCATCGCGACGCTACTGCTCGGGGAGGTCGGCGTGGCTATCACCCTCTTCGCCTCGACGGTGATGATCTTGATGTGGAGAGAGTGGTACCTGCCCCGTTACGGCATCCTTGTGGATGCCCAGCAGATCTACCGGGACGGCAACAGCACCAACGCCTTCACAGCCACCGACGGCGTGACCCGTCACATCCTCGGCAACGACAAGGGCAAGCCCGTCCGGGTCGCCTACCATCCGCAAAACCCCATGAACGCCATCGTCCTGCGCACCGGGCGGGGCGAGCAGGTGGGCACACTGGTCCTGTCCCTGATCGTCGCCGCCATCGCAGCGGCCGTCGACTACGGGACGTACCGGCTCGTGCTCCCAGCGTTCACCTGATGAAGTTCATGGCTCGCCCTGCCCGCCGCCGGCCTCGGGCGTTGGCCCAGCTCGGCGACCGCGGCCTGGACAGCTACATCCTCGACCCCGAGATCGTCACCGGCTGCACCGTCCGCCCCATCTACAAGCTCCCCCCCGGGCCGGAAGGAAGCGAACCGGCGGCCTTGCCGCCGGACGTGACCGGTCGGGCACGGCTTTGCGCACCTCAAGAACTGGCGCACCCTCGACCAATCTCCGCACCATCCCGCCCGCGCCACCCAACTCCCGGGCGCTCTGATCGTCCTGACGAACCTTGAAGTCAACCGCTGACGTTGATCTCTCTGCGGACCGCCCCCGCGACCAGCACGAGCGCCCCTTGACCAGCGACTTCGAGTTGGCGCCAACTCACTGATCGCCACCGGGCATCCGGCGGACGCCATCGCGAAGCCGCCCCGCACCCAGGGACGGCCCACCGCGGCCGTGCTCACGTGATGGCAGGGGCCGTGTCACGCGCTTAGCAGTCGTTACGGTGCGCGTAGGGCCGGTTCGGGCACTCGGTGCAGACGAAGAGGTAGCCCTCCAGCTCGAGCGCCAGGGCCTCTCCGGTGAGGCGAAGGATCACTGCGTTGACCTCGCGTGCCTCCCTGAGGTGCCCAGAGCGGCGAGGCTCTCCTCCGGGCAGCTCTCGTGGCTGCTCATGCGGATGCCCTTTCGGCCACGGGTCACCACGAGCAGGTGGAACTGGCTCCAGCCTGACTCGAGGGCCGTACCGGGCCTGCGATCGCACGCGGACCTTCACGTGTGGATGAGGCTGTTGGTGCCGTCGTGGTGGTCGGCGGTCGCGTCGTCGAACCAGTAGTCGCCGGCGGCGAGGTAGCGGAAGGAGTGCGCGCCGTGCGAGGGCAGCGACACCTTCGCGGCGCGGGTGCTGTCGCCTCGGGGTTCGAGGGGGTGGGCGGCGGAGTTCCAGTGGTTGAAGTCCCCGACCACGCTGACCGGCCCGGCCGGGGAGTCCTCGGGCAGGACGAACGTGACCTGGGTGCGGCCCTTGGACCGCGGCCGGCCTGGACGGGACGCGGCCGGTAGCAGGACGCCGCTCACCCAACCGGATCCTCCACGCCGTGCGGGCGGGATCGGTGCCGGGGGCGGCGGGTGCGTAGCGGGGCCCGGCCGGGCTGGGCTACTTCGACCGGCCGGGCCCCGCATGCGTGGACCCCTCCAGGAACTGCTTCGCCACCTGGACCGCTTCGCTGTTGAGCTCCTCGAGGGAGACGCCCCAGCTCTCCTGCCAGCCATCCAGGTTGTGCGCGCAGCGGACCAGTGGTTCCAGCTCCTGGGGATAGCCGAGGTCCTCGGCGATGTCCGCGCGGGCGGGTGGAAGCGCAGTCCCAGCTCCTCCAGTACCTGGTCGAAGAGTGCGGGAGCTTCGGGCTCCTCGCTCCGGAGGAGGCCTGCCAGCAGGGCGAGAGAAGGCGAGAGAAGGGGTCTCTACCCCGGCAAGCAACGCGTCCAGCCATGCCTGAATGAGCCGGTCCGACCCGACGTGCCTCCCGAATGCCCTCTCGCGCGCGATATGGCCGAGCAGCTTGAGGGCGTCATCGCGGGTCATCAGCGTCTTCTCGATCGGCGACCGGGAGAAGAAGGCTCGCACACCCGCCGACGTTGCTGCATCGAGTTTCTCTTCGAGCGACTGGGCGGCCGGACGATCTAGCCCACAGCCTCCCACCCGCGATCAGCGTAAGTACCTTAGGTACCGATGACCCCAGCCTTTTCCTGCTATTTCAAGTTGGCGGCAACTCAGTGATGTCCGTTCCCGTGCGCGCCACGATGTCCCCATCGCGCCCCGCTGCCTCGCACCGGGTGCGTTCCATCGGCGACAGCACCCCTGTCACTGACCTCTTGACCACAGTCAGTTCTCAGGGGCCTTGTGTGGATGGTGTGGGTGCCGATCCGGTGCCCCACGATGTGTGGGTCTTCTGCGCCCATCCGGAGACGAACTCCCGGCTTCCCCGGTGACACTGCTGCCCGCCGTGACGATCGACGTGGTGATATCCGCCTGCGCGATTGACGTGTCCACCGACGGGCAGGCCGTGTTCGCGGGATCCACCGCGTCCTGGTCTCCGGCGGCCGCATTGAGTACGCCCCTACGTAGTCGCCGACGACACACAGCCGCACCCTCGCCAAGGCTGTCCGGGAACGTCACATCGGCGGTTCGCCGCGGGTTCGCAGAGGCAGGTCGACGCGGACCGTGAGTCCGCCGCCGGGGCGGGGGGTCGCAGTGACGTTGCCGTGGTGGGTGAGGGTGATCGCGCGGACCACGGCGAGGCCCAGACCCAGCCCTTCGCTCCAGTGGTCGCGGCCGCGTCGGAACGGTTCGAAGAGGGCGGGGATCTCCGCGGGGTCCAGGACCGGTCCGGTGTTGGTGACCTCGATGAAGGCCAGCTGACCGGCGGCGCCCGTGGTGACGGTCGCCGTGCCGTCGGGGTGGTTGTGGCGTACGGCGTTTGCCAGGAGGTTCAGTGCGATCTGCTGGAGCAGGGCGGGGTCGCCGTCGACCGGTGCGGGGGCGTGGTCCGCGGTGATGCGGACCGCCGTAGTCTGGGCCTCTTCGGCGAGGTCCGCGACGGCGTTGCGGGCGACGTCCGCGAGATCGACCGGATGCGGCGTCAGGCTCTCGCTTTCGCCCCGGGCCAGGGTCAGCAGGGCCTCGATAAGACGCTCGGTCCGGGCGTTGGCGTCGAGCGCGCGGTGCAGGGCGGGTTTCAGGTCCGGCGGGACCTTGCCCTGGGCCAGGGGGATTTCCAGGGCGGTGCGCTGCACTGTGAGCGGGGTCCGCAGTTCGTGCGAGGCGTGGGCGGTGAAGTGGCGTTGTGCGGTGAAGCTGCGGTCGAGGCGGTCGAGCATGGCGTCGAAGGTTTCGCCGAGTTCGCGGACCTCGTCGTGTGGCCCAGTCAGGGCTAGCCGCTGTTCCAGGGTGCTTCCGGTACTGATCCGCCGGGCGGCGGCGGTGACCTGGGTGAGGCGATGCAGGGAGCGGCGGCCGGCCCACAGGGCGAGCAGTGCCGCGAGGCCGGTGAAGAGGGCGAGGAGCAGCACGGACCGTACGAGCAGGTCGTTGAGGATGCTGTGCTGGAAGTCCTCGAAGGCTTCAGAGGGGGTGGTGGGCATGGCCTCCGAGGTGCCCGGCGGCAGCGGGGCGGGGCTCTGGACCGGATCGAGAGGCCCGGTGTCCGGGACGTCGGGCGGTTCGGCTGCCGGGAGGAGATCGGTGGCCGGGACAACGAGGTAGCGGTTGTCCTCGATCAGCTGCCGCGAGCTCAGCCAGTTCAGCAGGAGCAGGACAGCGCCGAGAACGGCGAAGAGCGCGGTCGTCGTCAGCGTCAGGCGGCCGCGCAGCGTCAGCCGGTACAGGGAGAGGCGGGTGCGGCCTCCGGTGGCGCGGCTCACAGGCGGTAGCCGAAGCCGGGGTCGTGGTGGATGAGCGGTGGTTCGCCCAGCTTGCGGCGCAGGGCGTGCACGGTGACTCGAACGGCGGTGGTGGCGGGGTCCAGTGCAGCGTCCCACAGTCTGTCCCGCAGTTCCTCGGTGTCGACGGGTGCGCCGTCCGCCAGCAGCAGCACTTCCAGTACGCCGAGTTCCCTAGACGAGTAAGTCCGAAGTCCTGGTCAGTGGTCGTAGGCGATCAGCGATCGGGTGATGGCTGTTCCGTTGGCCCGGTTGTGCCAGATGGCTG
>NZ_JBHXNP010000150.1:0-16965 GCF_042719495.1 Streptomyces sp. NPDC058525 | reverse complement strand
AAACGCCGGCGGGGCTGGATTTTGCCCCCGCCGCTGGATGGGGCATCCAAGCCCGCCGGGCGCGAAATCCTTCCTGCCGCACCTGACAGACGGCGGGAGGCGAAAACCAGCCCCGCCGGCGTTTGAGGCGCGGGTCCGGGCGGAGCCCGGTGGGGTCTGGGGCGGAGCCCCAGCAGTGGTGGGGCGGACGTACTCAGGCGGGAGTTGAGTACGCGGGCCCTGTCGGCGGAGCCGTGCGGTGGCGAGCCTGGGGAACATGACAGCCAGCGCACGCGATATGGCCGTGGCCACCCCCGCCTCGCGGGACCGTTACGTCGACCTGTTGAGGGCCGGGTCGCTCGGCACCGTCGTGCTCGGGCACTGGCTGATGGCCGCCGTCGGCGGCGACGGCGGCGGCGACGGCATCGGGAACCTGCTCGCGCTCGTGCCCGGGCTCCAGACGCTGACCTGGGTGCTCCAGGTCATGCCCGTGTTCTTCTTCGTCGGCGGGTTCTCGCACGCCCTGAGCTACCGCTCCCTCGCCCGCCGCAGCGACCGGCCCGTGTACGCCGCCTTCCTGCGGGCCCGGCTCCGCCGGCTCCTGCGGCCCACGCTCGTCTTCGTGCTCGTCTGGGCCGTCGCCGCGCTCGCCGTGCAGCTCGCCGGGCGGGGCGGCGGCGGGCTGACCGGGGCCGCGCTGCGGCTGGTCACGCAGCCGCTCTGGTTCATCGGGATCTACCTCGCGATGGTCGCCTTCACCCCGCCGCTGCTCAGGCTGCACGAGCGGTGGGGATGGGCCGCCTTCGCCGCGCTGGCCGCCTCGGCCGCCGCCGTCGACGTACTGCGCTTCGCGTTCGGGGTCCCGTACGTGGAGTTCCTCAACTTCGCCTTCGTCTGGCTCGCCGTCCACCAGCTCGGCTTCCTGCGCGCCGACGGCCGCATCCGCCGGCCCGCTGCCCTGGCCGCCGCCGGCCTCGCCGGGGCGGTGCTGCTCGTCGCGTACGGCCCGTACCCGCTGTCCATGGTCGGGATGCCGGGCGAGAAGGTGTCCAACATGGCCCCGCCGACCCTCGCGCTGCTCGCGCACGGCCTGTGGCTCGTCGGCGCCGTGCAGCTGCTCGCCCGCCCGGCCGCTGCCTGGCTCGCCCGCCCCCGCGTCTGGCGGGGCGTGGTCGCCGCGAACGGGATCGCGATGACCGCCTTCCTCTGGCACCTCACCGCCATGCTCGGCGTGTACGGGGCCCAGCTGGCCCTCGGCATCGCCCTGCCCGCGCCCGCGAGCGCCGCCTGGTGGGCGCAGGTCCCCGTACGGATCGTGCTGGCCGCAGCCCTGACCGGCGTGCTCGTCGCCCTCTTCCGCCGCTTCGAAGCCCCCGCGCCCGCTCCCGCGCCCGCCCCCGCGCCCACCCCGGCGACAGCGCAGGCCCCCGGCAGCGGCCCCCGGGCCGCGCTCGGCATCACCCTGTGCCTGCTGGGCGTCCTCGGCCTGTCGATGACCGGTCTCGGAGGGCTGCTCGAGGGGCACAGCGCCACCCTGATCGCCCTGCCGGTCACCGCGCCGGCCGCGATCGGGATGGCCCTGGGCGGCTGGCTGCTCGTGGAACGGTCCGGCCCGGCCCGGAGGGTTAGGCTGAGGGGCTGATCCACACCCTTTCTCTGGAGCGCGTCTGATGGCCGTCAATCTGGTCAATGTCGAGGCAGTCAGCAAGGTGTACGGCACACGTACCCTGCTCGACGGCATCTCCCTCGGCGTGTCCGAGGGGGACCGGATCGGTGTGGTCGGCCGCAACGGCGACGGAAAGACCACCCTCATCCGGATGCTGGCCAAGCTGGAGGAGCCCGACACCGGCCGGGTCACCCAGAACAGCGGCCTGCGCATGGGCGTGCTCACCCAGCACGACTCCCTCGACCCCGCGGCCACCATCCGCCACGAGATCATCCGGGACATGGCCGACCACGAGTGGGCCGGCAACGCCAAGATCCGCGACGTCCTGACCGGCCTGTTCGGCGGCCTCGACCTGCCCGGCTTCGGGCAGGGCCTCGACACCGTCATCGGCCCGCTCTCCGGCGGCGAGCGCCGCCGCATCGCGCTCGCCAAGCTGCTCATCGCCGACCAGGACCTGCTGGTCCTCGACGAGCCCACCAACCACCTCGACGTCGAGGGCATCTCCTGGCTGGCCCGGCACCTCCAGGAGCGTCGCTCCGCGCTGGTCTGCGTCACCCACGACCGCTGGTTCCTGGACCAGGTCTGCACCCGCATGTGGGACGTGCAGCGCGGTGAGGTGCACGAGTACGAGGGCGGCTACAGCGACTACGTCTTCGCCCGCGCCGAGCGCGAGCGCATCGCCGCCACCGAGGAGCAGAAGCGGCAGAACCTGATGCGCAAGGAGCTGGCCTGGCTGCGCCGCGGCGCCCCCGCCCGGACCTCCAAGCCCCGCTACCGCATCGAGGCCGCCAACGAGCTGATCGCCGACGTGCCGCCGCCGCGCGACCGCTCCGAGCTGATGCGCTTCGCCAACGCCCGCCTCGGCAAGACCGTGTTCGAGCTGGAGGACGTGACCGTCCAGGCCGGGCCCAAGACCCTCCTCAAGCACCTCACCTGGCACCTGGGCCCCGGCGACCGCATCGGCCTCGTCGGCGTCAACGGCGCCGGCAAGACCTCCCTGCTGCGCGCCCTCGCCGAGGCCGCCCGCACCCAGGGCGAGGCCCAGCCGGCCGCGGGCAAGGTCACCGTCGGCAAGACCGTCAAGCTGGCCTACCTCTCCCAGGAGGTCGGCGAACTCGACCCGTCCCTGCGGGTCCTGGAGGCCGTCCAGCGCGTCCGCGACCGCGTCGACCTCGGCAAGGGCCGCGAGATGACCGCGGGCCAGCTGTGCGAGCAGTTCGGCTTCACCAAGGAGAAGCAGTGGACGCCGGTCGGCGACCTGTCCGGCGGTGAGCGGCGCCGGCTGCAGATCCTGCGCCTGCTGATGGACGAGCCCAACGTCCTGTTCCTCGACGAGCCCACCAACGACCTCGACATCGAGACCCTGACCCAGCTCGAGGACCTCCTCGACGGCTGGCCGGGATCGATGATCGTGATCTCCCACGACCGGTTCTTCATCGAGCGCACCACCGACACCGTGATGGCGCTGCTCGGCGACGCGAGCCTGCGGATGCTGCCGCGCGGCCTCGACGAGTACCTGGAACGGCGTCAGCGGATGATCGAGGAGGCCGCCCCGGTGCCCGCCCCGGCCGCCGCGGCCGCCGCGAAGTCCACCTCCTCCGGGGACGCGCGCGCCGCGAAGAAGGAGCTCCAGAAGATCGAGCGGCAGCTGAACAAGCTCTCCGACCGCGAGAGCAACCTGCACGCGCAGATCGCCGAGAACTCCACCGACTACGACAAGGTCGCCAAGCTCGACGGCGAGCTGCGGGAACTGCTCTCGGAGCGCGACGATTTGGAGATGCGCTGGCTGGAGCTCGCCGAGGAGGCGTAGTCCCGCCGGCTTCCTCCGGGCAACTGGCCGGATAACGACGTCATCACGGCCCGGTCCGCCCTTGGGAACAGGGGGCGGACCGGCCCGGCATAAGGCCTGCGTGAGTGATAGAAAGGTCATCTTCCCCGACCCCTGACCCCGAAGGTACGCGCTGATGACCGAGCCGCCCCAGCCGCCGAACCAGCCGCCGACACCTTCCGGTTACGGACACCTGCCCGGTCCTCCGCAGTCGGGTTACGGCCAGCCGCCGCAGGGCGCGAACCCGTACGCCCAGCAGCCCCCGACCGTCCCGCAGCAGCCGGCCGCCCCGGGTTACGGCTACCCGCCGCCGCCCCCGGGCGTGCCCGCGATGCCGATGGGCGCCCCCGGTACGCCGCCCCCGGCGAGGAAGAAGACGCCCGTCCTGATCGCAGCGGCGGTCGCGGGCCTCCTCGTCGTGGGCACCGGCACGTACTTCGCGTTCTTCAACGGCGACGACAAGGACCCCAAGCCGCCCGTCGCGCAGGAGTCCGCCTCGCCCGACGCCAAGCCCTCCGGCTCGCCTTCCGTCGACAAGGGGGACGGCAGCGGCAACGGCGGCGCCGAGGCCGACCTCAACTCCGGCCGCAAGCAGGGCGAGGACAAGGTCCTCTGGCTCAAGACCGCCAAAATCGAGGGCCCCGGCGCCGGAGTGGAGACCGACGGCCAGTGGGTCGTGGGCGACACCGTCGTCAAGTCCATCGACAAGGCCGTCACCGCCTACAACGTCGCCGACGGCAAGCAGAAGTGGACGATCGCCTTCCCCGCTGGGATCTGCGCCGTCACGCGCCAGACCAGCGCCGAGGGCAAGACCGTCGTCATGTACCGGGACGGCGACTCGAACAGCGCCAACTGCAACCAGATGCGGCTGATCGACCTCAAGGCGGGCAAGGAGGGCTGGTCGAAGGAGGTGCCCAAGGAGGGCGCGTTCGACATGTTCATCGACCCCAGCCTGGCCATCACCGGGGACACCGTCACCGTCAGCCGCCTCACGCGCGCCACCGCCTTCAAGCTCAGCACCGGTGACAAGCTCTTCGCCGGCCCGGCCGAGGGGTGCGTGCCCGGCGCCTACCCCGCGGGCAGCGGCAAGATGCTCGGGATCGCCACCTGCCACGACGCCGACAGCACGGTCGAGGTGCAGGGCGTCGACCCGGTCACCGGCAAGAGCAACTGGTCCTACCGGCTCCCCAAGGGCTGGCGGGTCAACCGGGTCTTCTCGCTCGACCCGATCGTCCTCGACCTGGGCAACCGGGACTCCAAGGAGCGCTCCATCGTGGTCCTGGGCCCCGACGGCAAGCAGACCGCCACCGTCACGGGCGAAGGCAGCTTCTCCACCCAGTGCGGGATGAACCACGACGACGCCCTGCAGAGCTGCGCCACCGCCGTCGTCGACGCGGGCACCCTCTACATGCCCACGACCCCCGAGGATCTGGGCACCGCCAACGAGATCGTCGCCTTCGACCTGGGCACCGGCAAGGTCAAGTGGCGGGTCCCGGCAGGGGACAAGCGCATCATCCTGCCGCTCAAGGCCGCGAACGGCCAGCTGATCGCCTACCGCAGGGCGGAGTTCGGCATGGGCGGCGAGGTCCTCACGATCCCGGCCGGCGGCGGTACGCCCACCGCGGTGCTGCGCCACCCGTCCGGCCCGGCCTCGGAGGTGGAGAGCACCTTCTTCGCCCCGGTGGTCGACTACGCGGACGGGCGGTTCTTCATCTCCACCATCCGTCTGCTCGCCCAGGGCAAGGACGAGAAGCTCCTGATGGTCTTCGGCAAGTGAACGCGTCCACTGAGCCGCCCAGCGAGAGGCAGTAGCAACCCATGAGTACCCCGCCGCCCCCCAGCCAGCCGCCGTCCGGCGGCTTCGGAGCGCCGCAGGACCCGCCGCCCATGCAGCCGCCCGTGCCTCCCGCACCGCCGCAGCAGCCCCCCGCGCCGCCGCAGCAGCCCCCCGCGCCGCCGCAGCAGCCGCCCGCACCGCCGCAGCAGCCGCCGACGCAGCCCGCGTACGGCTACCCGCAGCAGCCCGGCGCCGGCTACGGCTACCCGCAGCAGCCCGGTACGCCCCCGCCCTTCGGGCCGCCCACCACCCCCATGTACAGCGCCCAGGCCCCGGCCGGCGGCTCCTCGGGCGGCGGCGGCAACGACGTGCGCAACCAGCTGATGATCGTCGGCGCGGCCCTGCTGGCCATCGTCCTCATCGTCGGCGGCGGCTTCTGGTACGTCGGCGACGACGGGGGCAGGAACGACACCGCGGACGGCGGCCCCGCCAAGCCGGGCGACGACAAGTCCCAGCCCGGCGCGGGCGGCACCGAGAAGGTGCCCGCCAACACCAAGTCGAAGGTGCTGCTCAACCAGCCCAGCCCGACGCCGGACGAGATGGTCCAGGTCCCGGGCTCCTGGCTGACCGACACCACCTACGTGAAGTCCGACGTCTACAAGATCGTCGGCTACAACCTCGTCGACGGCGGCAAGAAGTGGGAGATTCCCCTCCCGGGCGAACTGTGCGCCGCCACCCCGCACGTGACCGAGAAGAAGTCGGCCGTGCTGTTCCGGCCCGTGAAGCCCTCGCCGGAGACCAAGTACCCGCCGTGCACCGAGGTCGGCGTCGTCGACCTGGAGGCCGGCAAGCTCCTGTGGTCCGGCAACGCCAAGAGCGCCACCAGCGGCGACAAGCCCGTCTCCTACGACGAGGTCACGATCAGCGGGCAGACCGTCGCGGCCGGCGGCACCTCGGGCGGCGCCGCCTGGAACCTCGCCGACGGCAAGTCGCTGTGGCTGCCCAAGACGGACGGCGAAGGCTGCCGCGACGCCGGCTACGCGGGCGGCGAGGCCCTCGCCGTCATCCGCCAGTGCGGCCAGAGCTCCACCCCGACCCTGTACGCGCAGGTCCTCGACCCGGCGACCGGCGCACCGCAGTCCTCGTACAAGCTCTCCGCGGGCATCGACTACGCCAGCATCGTCTCCACCAAGCCGCTGATCGTCGCCGCCGACGTCGGCAAGACCGCCAAGAACGCCACCGGCGTCAGCGACCTCTTCGTCGTCGACGCGGCGGGCCAGCTCAAGGCGCGCATCTCGCTGTCCTCCGGCAACTTCGGCGGCGAGTGCAACACCGACGTCGAGCGCTGCTTCGGCTTCGTCGTCGGCAACGGCAAGGTCTACCTGCCCTCGTACGAGCACCAGGGCCAGGACCCCTACGCCAAGACCAACGAGCTGCTCTCCTTCGACCTGGAGACCGGCAAGCAGACCAACGACGCGGCCCCCGCGGGCGAGCGGCACAAGCTGTTCCCGCTGCGCATGGACGGGTCGAACATCATCGCCTACAAGGAGCCCCCGTACGACAAGGGCGGCCAGATCGTCAGCATCGACGGCAAGACGATGAAGGAAACCGTCCTGATGGAGAACCCGTCGGACAAGACGACCCAGCGCATCGAGACGGCCTACTCGCCCGACCACCACGAGTACCGCTACCACAACGGCAAGCTGTTCCTCGCCCGTACGTCGGTGAAGAAGCCGTACTCCTCGACGTCGGACCCGGAGTACATCTTCTCCTCGTTCACCGCGAGCTGACCGGCCCGCGTCCACGGAGCCCCCGGAAGGTCCGCCTTCCGGGGGCTTCTGCGCGGTTACCCCCGCGCACCGTCGAACAAGCGTGTAGCTTGCCGGGTCAGAAGGGTCGGGGGTGGGTCACGCAATGGGCGTACGGGTCGTGGTGGTCGACGAGCACCGGCTGCTGGCCGAGGCGCTCGCCTCGGCCCTGAAACTGCGCGGTCACCGGGTGCTCGCCGCCGCCGCACCGGCCGCGGGCGCCGCCGAACTGGTCATCAGCCGCGCCCCCGAGGTCTGCCTCCTCGGCACCGCGGTCCCCGCCGAGCCCGGGGTGTTCGAACCCGTCGTCCGGATCAAGCGCGAACGCCCGCAGATCGCCGTGGTCGTGCTCGGGCCGGTGCCCAGCCCGCGCGGGATCGCGGCCGCCTTCGCCGCGGGCGCCTCCGGGTACGTGCGCCACGACGAGCGGATCGAGGGCGTGGAACGGGCGCTGGCCAAGGCCCGGGCCGGCGAGGTGGCGATCGCCCCGCAGCTGCTCCAGGGCGCCTTCGCGGAACTGCTCAACCCGGCCGCCCAGCCCGACGACGAGGGCAGCCGGCTGCTGCGGCTGCTCACGCCGCGTGAGGTGGAGGTGCTGGTCCGGGTCGCGGAGGGCGAGGACACCCGGCTGATCGCGGCGGGCATGGCCATCGCGCCGAGCACCGCCCGTACGCATGTCCAGCGGGTGCTGATGAAGCTGGGCGTGGGCTCGCGGCTGGAGGCGGCCGCGCTGGCCGCGCGCACCGGCCTGCTCGACCGGGCGGCGCCGGCGGGGTCCGGGCAGACGGTAGTTTGACGGGACGATCCAGCACGTGCGCACACCCGCGTGCGGTCCCCCGCGAGAGGCAGTAGGCGAGTGAGCAAGACGGCGATGCACAAATACCTGGTGACCGGCGGCGCCGGATACGTCGGCAGCGTGGTCGCGGCCCATCTGCTGGAGGCGGGCCACGAGGTCACCGTCCTCGACGACCTGAGCACCGGCTTCCGCGAGGGCGTGCCCGCGGGCGCCGCCTTCGTCGAGGGCCGGATCCAGGACGCCGCCCGGTACCTGGACTCCTCCTACGACGCGGTGCTGCACTTCGCGGCCTCCTCGCAGGTCGGCGAATCCGTGGTGAACCCGGGCAAGTACTGGGAGAACAACGTCGGCGGCACCCTGGCCCTGCTGGCCGCGATGCGCGGGGCGGGCGTGCGCAAGCTGGTGTTCTCCTCCACCGCCGCCACCTACGGGGAGCCGGCGGAGGGCCTGCTCACCGAGGCCTCGGTGACCGCGCCGACCAACCCGTACGGGGCCTCGAAGCTGGCCGTGGACCACATGATCGCGGGGGAGTGCGTGGCGCACGGCCTGGCCGCGGTGTCCCTGCGCTACTTCAACGTGGCGGGCGCGTACGGGCGGTTCGGCGAGCGGCACAGCCCCGAGACCCACCTGATCCCGCTGGTCCTCCAGGTGGCGCTGGGCGAACGCGAGTCGATCTCGGTGTTCGGCGAGGACTACCCGACCCCCGACGGCACCTGCGTGCGCGACTACATCCACGTCGCGGACCTGGCGGAGGCCCACCTGGCCGCGCTGGAGGCGGCCGCCGCCGGGGAGCACCTGATCTGCAACCTGGGCAACGGCAGCGGGTTCTCGGTCCGCGAGGTCGTCGAGACGGTCCGCAAGGTGACCGGCCACGAGATCCCCGAGGTCATCGCACCGCGCCGGGCGGGCGACCCGGCGGCGCTGGTGGCCTCGGCCCGGACGGCCCACGAGCGGCTGGGCTGGACCCCGAGCCGCTCGGACCTCACCGGCATCATCACGGACGCGTGGAACTTCGCGCGGACGCACACCTCCTGACCCTCGCGCCCCTCCCGCACCTTCCTGAACACACTCGTCCCGCACGCCCCCCGCACCCTTGACCGTGCGGGGGGCGTGCGCGTCTTCGCGGTGCGCCGCGTGTGGGCGCTGTGCGCGGGCGCCCGGCGTGCACACGCCGGGTGAAATGCACACCGTGCAACTGCCCGTGGCACACGCCGGTCCGGAAGCCGCCATCCGGACCTTCGGCGCAGTCGAAATCAAGCCACCGCAAAGGCCGTTCGGAACGGCCCCGCCGGAAAATCCCCGGGAAAACTTCTGCTATTCGGCCAACCGCGCGCCGCACCTCGCCCTACGCTGATGCGTGACACCGGTGGGGGCCGGTGTTGATTCAGGGGTCGAGACAAGTCGGGTACGGCGTCCGGTCCGGGGTAGTGCAGAGATGTCACGGCGGCGGCCGCGGCAGCTGCGGATCACCCGGTCCGGGCTCCGTACCCGCCGTCGTCCGTTCCCCGACCCTTGGGGGTTTTGTGGTTCGTATCCGGGTTCTCGTGGTCGACGATCACCGCATCTTCGCCGAATCGCTCGCCGCCGCGCTCGCGGCCGAGCCGGACGTGGAGGTGTCCGCGGCCGGCAGCGGCCCCGCCGCGCTGCGCTGCCTCGAACGGGCGGTGGCCGAGGGCCGCCGCTTCGACGTCATGCTGGTCGACGCCGATCTCGGCGCCATCGCCGGGAGCGTGCCCGGCCAGCGGGAGCCGGGCTCCGGCTCCGGCCCGCCACCGCCCGCCTCGGACGGGATCGCGCTGGTCGCGGGCGTGCGGGTGTCCCATCCGGGGGTGCGCACCGTCGTCCTCGCGGAGCGGGACGAGCCGCGGCGGGCGGCCCTCGCCCTGCAGGCGGGGGCGTCCGGCTGGGTGGCGAAGGACTGCTCGCTGTCGCGGCTGCTGGCCGTGATCCGGGGAGTCCTGCGGGAGGAGACGCACCTGCCGCCCGCGCTGCTGACCGGAGTCCTCCGGGAGCTGACCGCCGCGCGTAAGCACCGTACGGACAGTGAACGGCTCGTCGAGTCGCTCACCCCGCGCGAGCACGAGGTGCTGCGCTGCATGGTCGCGGGGCTGGGCCGCAAGGACGTGGCGGCGCGGCTGTTCCTGTCCCCGCACACGGTCCGCACGCACATGCAGAACGTGCTGGGCAAGCTCGGGGTGCACTCCACGCTCGCGGCGGTCGCGCTGGCGCGGCGGGCGGGCGTACGGCCGGCGGACCTAGCCGGGGATGTTGTCGAACGGAGCGGTCAACTGGCGTAGCAGCGCGGCGAGATCGCCGCGCTGGACCCGTGAGAGCTGGGCCAGGATCGCCCGCTCCTGGGCCAGCAGTCCGGCAAGGGCCTGGTCGGCGCGGTCGCGGCCCTCGGGGGTCAGCCGCACCAGGACCCCCCGGCGGTCGCTGGGGTCGGGCAGCCGCTCGACGAGGCCCTTCTTGGCGAGCCGGTCGATCCGGTTGGTCATGGTCCCGGAGGTGACCAGTGTCTGGGTCAGCAGCTGGCCGGGCGAGAGCTGGTAGGGCGCGCCGGCGCGGCGCAGGGAGGTGAGGACGTCGAACTCCCACGGCTCCAGGCCGTGCTCGGAGAAGGCGAGCCGGCGGGCGCGGTCGAGGTGCCGGGCGAGCCTGCTGACGCGGCTGAGCACCTCGAGCGGTTCCACGTCGAGGTCAGGGCGCTCCCGCCGCCATGCCGCTACAAGTCGGTCGACCTCGTCCTCCATGCCGATCAGTGTAAGGGGTCTGTCGACGTGAAGTCTCTTCATGCCGTGTATCTTGATATCAAGTATCTTGACGACGAGATATAAATGCGGCGACCATGGGGCATGGAGGGGGCCGGGACTGATTCCGCTTCCGACCGCCCCGCCAGCAGGGAGGCTCGAACATGTATTCCGATACCGCACAGGCCGGGATCCCCACGGCCACCGCGCCCTCCGCACCCACCTGGGACCCCCAGCAGTACCTCCGGCACTCAGGCCATCGCACACGCCCCTTCCTGGACCTGCTGACCCGCATACCCGAACTCCCCACCCGCCCCGCCCGCATCGCCGACCTCGGCTGCGGCCCCGGCAACGTCACCACCCTGCTCGCCGGCCGCTGGCCCGAGGCCCGCATCACCGGCTTCGACCTCTCGCCCGAGATGCTCCACCGCGCCACCGAGGACTACGCCGGCCCCACCGCGGGCGGCGGCAGCCTCGAGTTCCGCCACGGGGACCTCGGCACCTGGCTGCCCGAGGAGCCCTACGACCTGATCGTCTCGAACGCGGCCCTCCAGTGGGTCCCCAGCCACCCCGGCTCCTTCGCGGCCTGGATCAACGGCCTGCGCGCCGGCGGCACCTTCGCCTTCCAGATCCCCGCCAACTTCAACGCCCCCAGCCACGCCCTGCTCGCCGAACTCTGCGACGCCCCGCGCTGGCGGTCCCGGCTCGCCGGACACGGCGCCCGCTACATCCACCTGCTCGAACCCGCCGAATACCTCGCCCGGTTCACCGAACTCGGCTGCGCCGTCGACGTCTGGGCGACCACCTACCACCAACTGCTCCACGGACCCGACCCGGTGCTCGACTGGGTCAAGGGCACCGCGCTGCGCCCCGTCCTCACCGCCCTGGGCGACGACCGCGACGCCGTGGACGCCTTCCTCACCGAATACCGCGACCGGCTGCGCGAGTCCTACCCGCCCGGCCCGCGCGGCACCGTCTTCCCCTTCCGCCGGATCTTCGCCGTCGCCCGCAAGGAGGCCTGACCGTGCTCACCGCAGTCGACCACGTCCAACTCGCCGCGCCGCCGGACTCGGAGGACCGGCTCCGCGCGTACTACACCGGAATCCTCGGCATGACCGAGCTCTCCAAACCGCCCGTCCTCGCCGCGCGCGGGGGCTGCTGGTTCGCCGCCGGAGCGGTACAGCTGCACCTCGGCGTCGAAGAGGACTTCAGGCCCGCCCTCAAGGCCCACCCCGGACTTCGGGTCACCGGCATCGAGGAGTACGCGAAGAGACTGGAGGAGCGCGGCGCCAAGGTCGTCTGGGACGAGAACCTCCCCGGCCACCGCCGCTTCTACTCCGAGGACCCCGTCGGCAACCGGCTCGAATTCCTCGAACCCCGTCCCGCGGCCTGACCCCGGACCCGCACACCGGCACCACACGACGGCGCCCCGCCACCGGACCTCCGGTGACGGGGCGCCGTCGTGCCCCGGGCCGCGGCCCGGGCTCAGCTCTTGCGGCGGCCCACCAACTGCGGCTTCGACTCCAGCCCGTCCAGCCCGTGCCAGGCCAGGTTCACCAGGTGCGCCGCGACCTCCGCCTTCTTCGGCTTGCGGACGTCCAGCCACCACTGCCCGGTCAGCGCCACCATCCCGACCAGCGCCTGCGCGTACAGCGGCGCCAGCTTCGGATCGAAGCCCCGCGCCTTGAACTCCAGACCCAGGATGTCCTCGACCTGCGTGGCGATGTCACTGATCAGCGAGGCGAACGTGCCGGTGGACTGGGCGACCGGGGAATCCCGTACGAGGATGCGGAAACCGTCCGTATAGGACTCGATGTAGTCCAGCAGCGCGAACGCCGCCTGCTCCAGCAGCTCCCGCGGATGCCCGGCCGTCAGCGCGCCCGTCACCCCGTCCAGCAGCTGGCGCATCTCACGGTCCACGACGACCGCGTACAGGCCCTCCTTGCCACCGAAGTGCTCGTACACCACCGGCTTGGACACCCCGGCCTTCGCCGCGATCTCCTCCACCGACGTGCCCTCGAAACCCTTCTCCGCGAACAGGGTCCGGCCGATGTCCAGCAGTTGCTGGCGCCGCTCCGCGCCCGTCATCCGAACCCGGCGGCCACGCCTGGGCTTGTCGCTGCTGGAATTACCGCCGTCGATCGCCACGCCTCCCATCATGCCGCGTTCGGCTCGGTTTCCCTGCGCCGGGCTTCGATGCGGTCCGCCGACGGCCAGCGCACGTCCGTGGCCCAGCCCAGCTGCTCGAACCAGCGGATCAGCCGCGCACTGGAGTCGATCTGGCCGCGCAGCACACCGTGCCGGGCCGACGTCGGGTCAGCGTGGTGCAGGTTGTGCCAGGACTCCCCGCAGGACAGCACCGCCAGCCACCAGACGTTGCCCGAGCGGTCGCGCGACTTGAACGGACGCTTGCCCACCGCGTGACAGATCGAGTTGATCGACCACGTGACGTGGTGCAGCAGCGCGACGCGCACCAGCGAACCCCAGAAGAACGCCGTGAACGCACCCCACCAGGACATCGTGACCAGACCGCCCACCAGCGGCGGGATCGCCAGCGACAGCATCGTCCAGAAGATGAAGTCACGCGAGATCCGCCGGATCGCCGGATCCTTGATCAGGTCGGGCGCGTACTTCTGCTGATCGGTCTGCTCCTCGTCGAACAGCCAGCCGATGTGCGCCCACCACAGGCCCTTCATCAGCGCCGGCAGCGTCTCGCCGAACCGCCACGGCGAATGCGGGTCGCCCTCGTGGTCCGAGAACTTGTGGTGCTTGCGGTGGTCCGCCACCCAGCGCACCAGCGGGCCCTCCACCGCCATCGACCCCATCACGGCGAGGACGATCCGCAGCGGCCGCTTCGCCTTGAAGGAACCGTGCGTGAAGTAGCGGTGGAAACCGATGGTGATCCCGTGGCAGGCCAGGAAGTACATGAAGACCATCAGGCCCAGGTCGAGCCAGCTCACCCCCCAGCCCCACGCCAGCGGCACCGCCGCCAGCAGTGCCAGGAAGGGAACGGTGATGAACAGCAGAAGGGCGATCTGCTCGATGGACCGCTTGTTCTCGCCGCCCAGTGTCGCGGACGGCGCGGAGGTGTCGGAGGACGCCGAAGCGCCCTCGATCAGATCGGGACTGGTGGTCATGGGGGTCCCCTGGGGGGTGAGAGATGTCGGCAGGCTCCCTGGTTACGGACCTACGCACCCGTAACCTACGGCATCGTAAGTATGGCAAAACCGGGTCCCGGGGCAACAGGAGCGCGGCCGGGGACCACGCCGCAGGCGCCCGAGCAGTTCACGAGCCGCCTGATGAGACATTTGCCCAGGCACACGCCTCGGACACCTATCCTGTTCTCGTCGGACAGCGCGGTCCGCACGGGCAGCCCGAGCTGCGCATCAGGACCGGCATCGCCGTGCGCGGTCGGGAGCCCACCGCCCAGTAGCGCTCGAACACTGCAAGGAGCCGCACCTGTGAGCAGTGCTGACCAGGCCCACCTGGCCACCCAGCCGGCCGCCCCCGTCACCCCGGCCGCCACCGCCAACGCAGAGTTGCGCGCGGACATCCGCCGCCTCGGTGACCTCCTCGGCGAGACCCTCGTACGCCAGGAGGGCCAGGACCTCCTCGACCTCGTCGAACAAGTGCGCGCACTGACGCGCACCGACGGCGAAGCCGCCGCCGCCCTCCTCGGCGACACCGACCTGGAGACCGCCGCCAAGCTCGTGCGCGCCTTCTCCACCTACTTCCACCTCGCCAACGTCACCGAGCAGGTGCACCGCGGCAAGGAACTGCGCGCCCACCGCGCCGCCGAAGGCGGGCTCCTCGCCCGCACCGCCGACATGCTCAAGGACGCCGACCCCGAGCACCTGCGCCAGACGGTCAAGAACCTCAACGTCCGCCCCGTCTTCACCGCACACCCCACCGAAGCGGCCCGCCGCAGCGTCCTGAACAAGCTGCGCCGCATCGCCGCCCTCCTCGAAGAGCCCGTCACCGGCGCCGGCGACCGCCGCCGCCACGACCTGCGGCTCGCCGAGAACATCGACCTCGTCTGGCAGACCGACGAACTGCGCGTGGTCCGCCCCGAGCCCGCCGACGAGGCCCGCAACGCCATCTACTACCTCGACGAACTGCACGCCGGCGCCGTCGGCGACGTCCTGGAAGACCTCGCCGCCGAACTCCAGCGCGTCGGCGTCGAGCTCCCCGCCGGCACCCGCCCGCTGACCTTCGGCACCTGGATCGGCGGCGACCGCGACGGCAACCCCAACGTCACCCCCGACGTCACCCGCGACGTACTGATCCTCCAGCACGAGCACGGCATCACCGACGCCCTCGAACTCATCGACTTCCTGCGCGGACTGCTCTCGAACTCCATCCGCTACACCGGCGCCACCGAAGAGCTCCTCGCCTCCCTCCAGGCCGACCTCGAACGCCTCCCCGAGATCAGCCCCCGCTACAAGCGGCTGAACGCCGAAGAGCCGTACCGCCTCAAGGCCACCTGCATCCGGCAGAAGCTCGTCAACACCCGCCGCCGCCTCGCCCAGGGCACCCCGCACGAGGAAGGCCGCGACTACCTCGGCACCGCCGAGCTCCTCACCGACCTCACCCTCATCCAGACCTCCCTGCGCGAACACCGCGGCGCCCTCTTCGCCGACGGCCGCATGGACCGCACCATCCGCACCCTCGCCGCCTTCGGCCTCCAGCTCGCCACCATGGACGTACGCGAGCACGCCGACGCCCACCACCACGCCCTCGGCCAGCTCTTCGACCGGCTCGGCGAGGAATCCTGGCGCTACGCCGACATGCCCCGCGACTACCGCGGCAGGCTCCTCGCCAAGGAACTGCGCTCACGCCGCCCGCTGGCCCCCACCCCCGCCCCGCTGGACGCCGCCGGCCAGAAGACCCTCGGCGTCTTCCTCGCGATCAAGGACGCCTTCGAGAAGTTCGGCCCCGAGGTCATCGAGTCCTACATCATCTCCATGTGCCAGGGCGCCGACGACGTCTTCGCCGCCGCCGTCCTCGCCCGCGAAGCCGGACTCATCGACCTGCACAGCGGCTGGGCCAAGATCGGCATCGTCCCGCTCCTCGAAACCACCGACGAGCTGCGCGCCGCCGACGTCATCCTCGACGAGATGCTCGCCGACCCCTCCTACCGGCGCCTCGTCTCCCTGCGCGGCGACGTCCAGGAGGTCATGCTCGGCTACTCCGACTCCTCCAAGTTCGGCGGCATCACCACCTCCCAGTGGGAGATCCACCGCGCCCAGCGCCGACTGCGCGACGTAGCCCACCGCTACGGAGTCCGCCTGCGCCTCTTCCACGGCCGAGGCGGCACCGTCGGCCGCGGCGGCGGCCCCTCCCACGACGCGATCCTCGCCCAGCCCTGGGGCACCCTCGAAGGCGAGATCAAGGTCACCGAACAGGGCGAGGTCATCTCCGACAAGTACCTCGTACCGTCACTCGCCCGCGAGAACCTCGAACTGACCGTCGCGGCCACCCTCCAGGCCTCCGCCCTGCACACCGCCCCCCGCCAGTCCGACGAGGCCCTCGCCCGCTGGGACGCGGCCATGGACACCGTCTCGGACGCCGCCCACGGCGCCTACCGCGCACTCGTCGAGGACCCGGACCTGCCGGCGTACTTCTTCGCCGCCACCCCCGTCGACCAGCTCGCCGACCTCCACCTCGGCTCCCGCCCCTCCCGCCGCCCCGACTCCGGCGCCGGCCTCGACGGCCTGCGCGCCATCCCGTGGGTCTTCGGCTGGACCCAGTCCCGCCAGATCGTCCCCGGCTGGTACGGAGTCGGCTCCGGCCTCAAGGCCCTGCGCGAGGCCGGCCAGGAGGACGTACTCGCCGAAATGGGCAAGCGCTGGCACTTCTTCCGCAACTTCCTGTCCAACGTCGAGATGACACTGGCCAAGACCGACCTGCGGATCGCCCGCCACTACGTCGACACCCTCGTACCCGACCACCTCAAGCACGTCTTCGCCCGCATCGAGGCCGAGCACGAGCTCACGGTCCGCGAGGTCCTGCGCATCACCGGCGGCGAGAAGCTCCTGGACTCCCACCCGGTGCTCCAGCAGACCTTCGCCGTCCGCGACGCCTACCTGGACCCCATCTCCTACCTCCAGGTCTCCCTGCTGGCCCGCCAGCGCGCCGCCGCCGCCCGCGGCGAAGAAGCCGACCCGCTCCTCGCCCGCGCCCTGCTGCTCACCGTCAACGGCGTGGCCGCCGGCCTGCGCAACACCGGCTGAGCCCCCGGACACGACGGAGCCCCCGCACCGGCCGGATGCTGTTGGTTTATTCGGGGTTCTACTTCGCCCCGTCGAGCTTCGGCTCGGCGGGGCGAAGTGCTGCGAAGTGGCTGGTGCGGGTGCGGGCC
>NZ_JBHXNP010000149.1:0-16985 GCF_042719495.1 Streptomyces sp. NPDC058525 | reverse complement strand
GGGCGTGAACCCACCTCCCGCACGCCCCCAGCACCCGCTCACTGGAGCCAAAAGAACTCGGAACTCTGGTCCCAAAAGAAGTGCTTACAAACACATCTCCATCACCCGGTAGGCGCCCGCCTCTTCGAGGGAGGTCACCCGGGCCCGCGAGCGCGGGCCGCCTCCCGCGCGCTCCAGGAGGTCCCGTACCCGTACGCCGGTCCAGTGCGCGGACTTGCTCCAGCCCTCGACACAGGCGATGGGCAGGGTCACCTCGTGCTGGGGCATCGCGCGCAGCTCGTCCAGCGTCAGCGTGTACGGGCGCGGTCCGGTCACGGTGAGCCGCCAGCCGGCCAGCGAGGCCTCCGTGACACGCGCCGCGGCGGCCGTCCGGTTCACGGGAAGCCCCTGTACCCCGTGGGAGGGGCTGCGCGGAGCGAACAGGTCCAGCGCGCCGAGCGCCGTGACGGACTGGCCGACCGTCGTCAGCGTCACTGCTCCTACCGCTGCCGTGACGCCGACGAGAAGCTGCCGCCGGTCGGGCCCGTCGGCCTCGGGCAGGGACATGGTTCCGGGAGAACGGCGGGTGAAGTGGTCCCGGATCGCCGGCCATTGGACGGCCAGGTGCAGGAGCAGCGACCCGAGCAGGAGCCAGGCCACCGCGTAGTGCACGGGCACGAAGTCGAAGGGCCACGGATACCACTGGAAGGTGTTCAGCAGCCCGGTGAACAGTTCGAACAGGGCGGCCGCGACGAGGACGGCCACGGAGATCCGCTCCAGGGCGTGCCGCAGGGACCGCACCGGCGGCCAGGCGAACAGCCTCGGATAGACCGCCCACAGCTTCGCCGACAGCAGTGGGACAGCCGCGATCCCGGACGCCACATGGAGGCCCTGGGTGAGCCGGTAGCCCCAGTACGGGCGGCTCGGCAGCCGGTCGGCCAGCCACCCCGGCGGGTGCTGGAGGTAGTGGCTCAGCACACCGGTCGCGAAGCAGACGACCATGGCCAGCCCGAGAAGGCGACCGATCACGATTGCGGTACGGGCATCGTGCAGGCGCGCCTTGAACGTGAGGGGCGGCCCCGAAGGCAGGGTGAAACGCATGCCCCCATCACACCCCCCACGAGGCCCGCGCAGGTCGCCGGAACACCTTACGAAACAGGGACGCCCGCGGCGCCGCGCACCATCACGGGGCCGATTGCTGGAACGCTTCCCCAGGTGAAAGCCCTTTCCGCTCGCACCGCGCCCGTCGTCACCACCGTCGCCCTCGCGACCGCCCTCACGACGGTCCTCACCCTCACCGTCCGGTACGGGGGCTACTTCAGCGACCCCGTCGGCCTGTTCTGGTGGTACACGGCCTCCTGGGTGCTCTTCGCCTCGGCCCTGTCGGCGCTGCGCCGGGTGCCGGGCCGTCAGGCCGCGTGGCTGGTCGTGGCGGGGGCCGTCGCCGTCACGGTGGCAGGGCTGGCGGGACCGCCCCGCACCAGCACCGACTCGTACCGCTACGCCTGGGACGGCCGCGTCCAGGCGGCCGGCATCTCCCCGTACGACCACCCTCCGCAGGACCCGGCCCTCGCCCGGCTGCGGGACCCCTGGCTCTTCCCCACCGGGGCCGCCTGCCAGGGCCCCGACCTCGCCCCCATCCCGTCCACGCACGGCCTGCGCCACTGCACCCGCATCAACAGGCCGGCCGTCCACACCATCTACCCTCCCGTCGCGGAGGCGTACTTCCTGGCCGTCGACCGCCTCTCCCCCGCCGGCGCCCGGCACAAGCCGCTCCAGATCGGCGCCGCCCTGACCTCACTCGGTGTGACGGGCGCGCTCCTGCTCGTCCTGCGACGGCGCGGCAACGACCTCCGCAAGGCCGCGTACTGGGCCTGGTGCCCGGCCGTCCCCCTGGAGGCGGTCAACAACGCGCACATCGACGTGCTCGGCGTGCTCCTCGCGGTCGCCGGACTCGGCCTCGTCGCCTCGCGGGCGCTGACCCGCAGGGCGGCGGGCGGAGTACTGATCGGCGCCGCCGTGGCCACCAAGCTGATGCCGGCCGTCGTCCTTTCCGGCGCACTGGCCGGGGTCCGGCGCGTGCGAGACGCGGCCGCCGCACTGCTGCCCGCAGCGGCCTTCGTCGTACTCGCCTACCTCCCGTACGTCCTCCTCTCCCACGGCTCGGTCTTCGGCTACCTCGGCGGCTACGTCGAGGAGGAGGGCTACGACGAACCCTCGGCCGGATCCCGCTACTCCCTCCTGCGCCTGGTCCTGCCCGACACCTGGGCGTTCCCCCTGGTGGTCCTCGTCGTCGCGGGCGTCTGCCTGTACGTCATGCGGCGCGGGGACCCGCGGCGCCCCTGGAGCGGCGCCCTCCTGGTCACCGGCTGGGCCTTCATCCTCCTGACACCCGGCTATTCCTGGTACGCCCTGCTGCTGATCGCGCTCGTGGCCCTGGACGGACGCTGGGAATGGCTCGGCATCCCCCTGGCGGGCGCCGCGGTCTACATCCTCGGCCCGGCCTTCAACCACCAGCCGACTCTGAGCAACCTCGCGTACGGCGCCGCAGCCGTCCTCGTTCTCGTGATGAGCCGCGTCCGACGACGCCCCACCTCGGAACAGCCCGGAGGATCAGCACCTCTGCCCTCACACGGTGTTGCTCGCTCCCCGCGCTGAGATGCGGCCGCTCCTCCATCCCGGCGGCACGATCCTGCGCCGCCTCGACGTGCAGGCCACACGCCCAGGGACAGCCTGTCGTGAGCCGATGCCTCAGTGATCACCCTGCCGCAGCAAAGGGAACACGTGCCAGGAGGCGGTGGCGGGGCTGGCCGAGCGCCCGGTCGGACGGGTGCCGCAGGGCTTGCATGTGACAGTCCCCTCCGGCTCCGGCAGTGGCCGCCCGCGCCGGATCAACCGCTGCGCCGACCACGCCACCGAATCCCTCTCGCGGCACGGCAGGGGCAAGCACGCCGCCCTTCATGCCTGACCGGCATCCGCCTCCGCCGCCTCGACGGCTGCGGCGGAGCCCCGTACCAGGGCACCGGCGCGGGCGGCGGCCAGCGTGATCTGCACGGCCTGCTCGGCGGTGCCCTCCTCCACCGGATCGGCGCTGACCAGCAGCCGGAAGTAGATCGGGGCGGCCAGCGTTTTGATCAGTTCGACCGGGTCGGTGTCCGCCGGCAGTTCGCCCCGCTCGATGGCTCGCGCGACCACGGGCTCGGCCCGCCTGAACCGGTCGGCGAAGATCCGCCGCTTCGCCTCGGCGACTTCCGGCAGCCGGCCGGCGTCGGAGAACATCGCGGTCTGCACCGCCCTGCCCACCGGCCCGCTCATGCTCTGTACGAGCGCCCTGGCGAGGGCTTGCAGGTCGGTCTCGACGGCGCCGGTGTCAGGAATGGGGATATCGGTGGCGAAGTGCTCGGCAAGGGCGTCAACGACCAGGCTCGCGCGGTCCTTCCAGCGCCGGTAGAGCGTCGTCTTGTGCACCCCGGCCCGCTGGGCCACGCCCTCGACGGTCAGCTCGGCATAGCCCCGGTCCAGCAACTCGGCGAGGGTGGCGGCGCGCACGGCCGCCTGCGCCTTGCGGCCGCGTCCGACCGGTCGGGTGGGTTCGGAGGGACTCAGCTCCATTGCAACTCCTAGTTGCATTAGCGGCTCCATGCGTGTCAGGATCCACACTATCGCAACTCAAAGTTGCATTGAGTGGGATCCGTTCTGCCCCCAGCTCAGCGCGCAGGACGCCCGCACCCAGGAGAAGGCAGACCATGCCCAACGCTTCCCGTACGTGGACCCCCGACTCCATCCCTGACCAGTCCGGCCGCCTGGCCGTGGTCACCGGCGCCAACAGCGGCATCGGCCAGGTGACGGCCCAGGCCCTCGCCCGCCGGGGCGCCCATGTCGTGCTGGCCTGCCGCAGTCCCCAACGGGGACAGGCCGCCCTGGACCGACTGCTCGCCGACACCCCCGGAGCCCGAGCCGAGGTACGCCCCCTGGACCTGGCCGACCTTGCCTCCATACACGCCTTCGCTGACGGATGGGACCTCGGCAGGCTCGACCTGCTGGTCAACAACGCCGGCGTGGCGATGGTGCCGTTCGCCCGGACCGCCGATGGCTTCGAGTCGCAGTTCGGCATCAACCACCTGGGCACCTTCACCCTGACCGGGCTGATGCTGCCCCACCTGCTCGCCTCACCCGACCCGCGGGTGGTCACCGTCAGCAGCGAGGGCCAGCGGTTCGCCCGCTTCGACCTGCACAACCTCAACGCCGAGCGCCGCTACCACGCGATGTTCACCTACTTGCAGTCCAAGCGGGCCAACCTCTACTTCGCCACCGAACTGCAACGCCGCGCCGACGCCGCCGGCGTACGGCTGCGCAGCACGGCCGTCGCCCCCGGACTCACCCGTACCAACGTTCTCACCGGCGGCGCCAACGGCGAACGCGGCCGACTCTATGGATCATTGATCCGGCTACTGCTCCGCGTCGCCTTCCGTCCGACACCCGAAGGCGCCGCGACCTCCCTGTATGCCGCGACCGTCCCGGACCTGCCGGGCGGAGCGTACGTCGTGCCCGGAGGGCCGCTGCAGCTGCGCGGCAAGCCCGTCCTGCGCTACCGGGAGCGCGCCATCCGTGACACCGCCACCGCCCGGCTGCTGTGGGAACTGTCCGAGAAGCTCACCGGCATTTCCTTCCCGCTGCCCGACGACGCCGCATGCCCCGCTCAAGTGTGCGGCCGACTTGGGAAGCATTAGCGACGGCCGCGAAGGGGTAGAGCGCACCGCGAGGATTGTCGGCCGCTCCGGCTACGACAACGCCACCGACACCACGGCCCCCACCACCAAGTCACCGGCACGAACAGCTCCCCGCAACAGCTCACGGGTGCCGTTCCAACCCCGCGCCACGGGCGGCCCCGCGCGACCGGTTGTGACCCCGTGCGCGTGAGCAATACCTCGACCCCGGACAGGAGCCCCGCCCGTGACCCGCACACCCGACCACGCCACCCTCGCCTCCCTCGACACCCACCGCCTGATCGTCACCCTCCCGAACCAGGGCCCCGCCGACATCCGCTCGAACCTCCCGCGCGCCACCGCCGCCGCCGTGCTGCGCCGCCTCGCCGACGAGCTCGACGCCGATCAGCGCCTCCCCGCCCTGAAACGAGCCGCACGCCCCAAGCTGGCCGCCGTTACGAACTCAAAGCCGAAGGACGACCTCCAGCTGACGACCGACTCCCCCGGACAGTTCCTCGACCTGGCAGCGCAGTCCATAGCGGACTCGGCCGTGGATCGATCGTGACGAGTTCTACGCATAGTCCGCCGCCAGTCCGGCCAGGGCGGCTCGGGCGGCCTCCCCTCAGTGGGCCGAGTCCCACGCGGCGGCCCTCTCGGTCGCCGAAGGCGATGGCGGCCGTACCCCGCAGGCCGGCCAGGATGTGGACGCAGGCGGATGAGCGACGGGCGACGGGCAGGACGCACGGCTCCGGGCGTCGGCGATTCCGCTGTGTGGACGATCGCGCTCATTCCCCAGGAGTCGGCCGAAGGGCCTTAGGGCGGAGTGTCCGTCGTGCGGGTAGCGGAAAACCGTTGGACGGCCGAACCCGGATAGGTCATGATCCGCACTCGTGACGACACCGAAGCAACTCCTGGTCCAAGCGGCCGCCCGCAACAACGCCGACTGGTGCGCGGCGATGAGCCGATCGCACGGCTTGGTGGGTGAGTTCGGAGCACAGGACTGGACTGCCCCGGCGCGCACACCGCTGTACTACCCCGACGCGGTGACGCTGGTGCCCGGCGCCCACCCGGCCGTACTGGCGGCCAGGATTGACACCACGACGCCTGGCGCTTCTGTCAAGGACAGCTTCGCCGACCTCGACCTGACGGAGGCCGGCTTCCACGTGCTGTTCGAGGCGCAGTGGATCCACCGCCAGGCGAGTGCACCCACCGTCGCATCGGATCTTGACTGGGACGTGGCGAGCGCCCCGGACACGCTGCGCGCCTGGGCACACGCCTGGGACAACGGCGACGGTAACGCGGACCTCTTCCGGCCCGAGCTGCTCCGTGACCCGTCCACGTTCGTGCTCGCCGGACGCTCCCCTGACGGTGCGGTGACGGCCGGAGCGGTGGCGTACCGCAGCGACCAGGTGGTCGGAATTACCAACGTCTTCGCGCTGGACGGTGGTACCGACACCGCCTGGCCAGTCGTACTGGACGCGGTGCACTGCCTGTTCCCCACGCTGCCGGTGGTCGGCTACGAGCACGGCGAAGCCCTGGCGGCCGCCGTCCGCCAGGGCTTCGAGCCAGTCGGTCCGCTGCGCATCTGGCTGCACGGCTAGGATTTGTCTCGGCTTGATGTGTCCGTGAGGACGCCTCTATGCGCACATGAGCGCAGGGCGGCCCGCAAGCCGGTGAACCTGTCCCGTCAGAGCACCAGTCGCATGATCGGCCGGGGGTTACCTCTGGTTGAGGGGCAGTGCGATGTCGAAGACCTGACGGTTCGTGGGGAAGGCCCCGGTGTCGGTCGCGTCCCCGGTGAGCGGGTTGACCTTGTAGAAGCGGTAGGAGCCGTCGACGGAGAGGGCGGCGAAGCCCTGGTTGCTGCCGTCCCTGGGCGTGAAGTAGATGTCGAAGCCCGCGCTGGGTCCCACCTCGACGCCCAGGCTGCCGGTGGGGGCGAGGGTGCCGGAGTTGGCCGGGGACTGCAGCACGACTTGTTCGCTCGCGGTGTTGATGTCGAACAGGCTGGTGCCGGTCGCCGTGTCCAGGTCGTTGTTGGTGTACGCGGCACCGGTCACGCCGGTCGTGGGGGCGGTGGCCGGGGGTGTGGTGAGCGGGGTGTCGACGAGGGTTCCGCCGGTGGCGGCGTTCACGTTGTGGCGCAGGTTCTGGCCGGTGTCGCTGATGATCCGCAGCCGGTCGGCGGCCGGGTTGAAGTCGACGCCGAAGGCGGTGCCCGCCAGGGCGAAGTCGAGCTGGGAGACCTTGGTGGCCGCGGCGTTGGTGGTGTTGAGGGTGTAGATGCCGCCGGCGTTGCCGACGCCGTAGAGCAGGCCGTTCTGCACGCGGTAGTCGATGCCGACCAGCGTCGTGTCCCCCGCCAGACCCGAGACGGGGCCGACGGCGGAGACCCTGTCGGGATCACCGGCGCTGAACTGCACCAGACGCTGGTCGACGGTCAGGCCGGTGACCTTCAGACCGTTGCGGGAGGGCTCGTGCTGGTCGTTGTCCGCGGCCGCGGCCGGCCCGGCCGCGGACAGGGCAACGGCGAGCGTCATCACGAGAACTGCCTTGCGCATACAGACTCCACTGATCGATGTGCCCGCACAGCCGGGCGCCACCCAGCAGACACAACCAGCAACGCCACCACCCGGCCCGTCGAACACCGCCAGATGGCCGCCCTCCCAGCCCCTAGGGATGCACTGGAGTGGCTCTCCCGCGCCGGTGTACGTCACCCTCGGCCTGTAGGCCGGCAGCTGCTCGTCCTTCCGCCGCCTCGCGGCCGACGACTCGCGGGGTGAATGATCGGGGCGAGGAGCTGCTGGTAAGCATCCGGGCGGTGCTGTCGGGGGCCGGGCTCGAGGAGACCGCCACCGGTACCGAGGGCGCGGACCTGATCCGGCACGCCCGCGGAGTCATGGTCGGCTGGCTTCCCGAGGAAATCACCCAGCCCGGGGCGACGGGCGCGGACCCCGCCGCGCCCGTCGCCCCGCGCCCGCGACCTACCGGGGCGTCGCCGTGCGTTCGGCTTTGCGATGGACGCGGCACTTCGTGGCGCCGGCCTGGCGGTGGAGGTGCGGGGCGATGAGTGGCTGCTGGTCGTCTTCGACCACACCGCCGACACGCCACCTCCCGCGAGGGAGGGGGCGGAATACTGAAGGGGCAGACCGCAGCCCGCAGATGCGGAACGCATGCGTGATGGAGTCCGGCCGTGGACCTTCGTCGCGAGCGGTGCCCCCTTCCACGAGGACCTGCTGGTGCGCACCGATGCGGCTTCGGTCGAGGACTGCCTGGAGATCTGTCTTCCTCAGTTGCGTGACCGCGGGCTGGTCATCCCTGAGTGAGGTGCAGCTCAGTCCGTCGATCTATGCCGCAGTGGCGCCTGCAGCTTCGAGCGGAGCCGGACAGGCCAGGCTCTCGTCGGTCCCCGTCTGCTGCGGTCGGCTCTCCGCGCGAACCGCTTCCATGCCCAGCAACGCGCAGGGCCCGGCCAGTGGTGACTACGGGCACCGGCCGGGTCCTGCATGCGTGGGCAATCCGTCGCCGGATCCCCCTGCAGCCTGGCACAGGCAGGCTCCGCGCGCGCCCTGTCTGGGCCAGCGGAGTGATCCATTCGCTACCGCGCCTTCAACAATCGACCGGGGAGAGGAAGAGCGTGGCCCGGAAAGAAGGTGGGGCGGTTGTCACCGAGTCGTGTCGGCGACACCGCTCTCCGGCGGCGGCTGCCGGTGGTGGGGCCCTGCCCGGACACCCACCACCAGAACCCGCCCGCCGGGAATCAGGCGGCGGGATCAGCGGCCGTCTCGTGGAACTCGAACAGTTCCAGCGCACCTGTCATTTCCAGCAGGCGCCGAAGCTGGGAGGGCAAGGGCCCGGCCAGCACCACCGATCGGGTGTTACGCAAACGGATCAGTACGTTCAGGAATGACGAGTCCGCGAACGCCACCCGGGCGACGTCCAGGACGAGCAGCTCCGCCCCGGCCGCGTCCCGGTCACACGCGGCCGCCAGCACACCGACCGTGTCCAGGTCGAACTCTCCTTCGCAGACGATGGCGATCGCACCATCCGTCATGGGCTTCACCGCCACCTTCGGCAGTTCCATGCAGACCTCCCGCCCCTCACGTTCCTCGGCGAATGCCTGACGATCCGACCGTACGTCCTGACACGTGGCATGAACATCGGGCCAACCGTCAAGAGCTCGCGAACAAGACGCAAACCCCGTCGACGGTGCGGGTGCCGAGCGGTGCTGCGCCAGGCGGCGGCCTGGCCACACGCCTGGAGCCCCGCCCGGCGCACGCCGGGCGCCGGGCGCCGGGCGCCGGGCGGTGACACGATGGTGGGAGATACCGAGGTCGGGCGGTGGCATGAGCGCATCCGCACAGGCGCATCCGAGACGGGGGCTCTTCTCCCGGCGCGACCGGGCGGTGATCGCGGCCGCCGCGATTTCCATGCTGCTGGTGCAGATGGACTGGTTCGCCCTCAACCTCATGCTCCCCGTCATCGCCCGCGATTTCGGCACCCCCACCACCGACCTCCAGTGGCTGGTCAGCGGCTACATGCTCGCCCTCGGCGCTCTCATGATCACCGGCGGCCGCGCCGCCGATCTGTTCGGCCGCCGGCGCGTCCTCGTCGCCGGGCTGCTCGGCTTCGCCGCCGTCTCCGTCGTGTGCTCAGCGGCTCAGAACACCACGTGGCTCACCGCCGGCCGGGTCGTACAGGGAGCCACGGCCGCCCTGATCTTCCCTGTTTCCGTCGCGGTGGTCACGGCGTACTTCCGCGATGCGCGCCAGGGCCGGGCCGTCGCCACCGTCCTCGCTTTCAGTGCCATCGGCACCGCCCTGGGCCCCTTCATCGGCGGAGCATTCGCCGAACACGTCAGCTGGCGCGCGGTGTTCCTGCTGAACGTCCCCTTCTGCGTCGCCGCCGCCGTACTCATGCTGCGCTACGTCCCGGAGACCCGGGACGAGGCGGCCGCCCGGGGCCTGGACGTCCGCGGGGTCATCGTGCTCGCGGCCGGGCTGAGTACGGTGATGATCGGTGTGGACCAGGGCCAGCACTGGGGCTGGAGCTCCCCCGCCACCCTCGCCTGCCTCATCGGCGGGGCCGCACTCCTGGCCGCGTTCGCCGTTTTCGAGCGCCGGACCGCCGAACCCCTCATCGACCTCGCGCTGCTGCGCAACCGCCCGTTCGTCGTGATCACACTGGCCGGCTCACTGTCCAACATCGTCTACTGCCTGGTCGCGGTTCTGTCCGCGCTCTACCTCCAGCAGGCCCGCGGGCTCTCCCCGCTCGACTCCGGACTGGTCTTCCTGTCCCTGTCCGTCGGAGCCGGGGCCGCCAGCTACTGGTCGGGGCACCTCGCACAACGCGCCCGCCCCGAATCACTGATGGCCGCCGGGATGCTGCTCTGCGGCGTCAGCCTGTTCGCCCTCACCTGGGCCACCTCGCTCGCCCTCTACACCGCGATCTTCGCGGTGGTCGGGCTTGGCGTGGGCCTCGGCTGGGCACTGACCAACGTGGCCACGCAGTCCTACGTGCCCGCGGACCGGCTCGCCGCCGCCTCGGGCCTCGTCCTGACCTCGTTGGTGCTGCTCGGCGCCGTGGCGGTGGCCGTAGCCTCCACCGCGCTGGAAGTGATCAGCGGCTCGGCGGGCAGCGCGGCCTCAGACGGTCCCGCCATCGAGACCGTCCTGCGCGCGGCCGCCCTGCTCTCGCTGCTCGGGGCGGCAGCACTGGGGATTCTCGTGCGCAAGGTCAGGGCCTGACACGGCGGACGTCCGTCCGTGCCTCGCCCTGTCCGCCCCCGCCGCTGCCACGCGCAGCCACCGCGGCAGCACAGGCCGTGGATCGCGCCTGCACCTCGACGAACGCATCTCCATGGCCCAGTAGCCGCAAGAAGTCATACTCACCGATCTTCCGCTCACCGACCGCGTCGAAATCACCGCCCTGTACCAGACGGTCGCGGTCGGCGACGCGAGCACGAGGACGGCGTCCTCAGCGCGGCTTGGCGGTCCATAACGGGGGTAGGCGCCAGCCGTGTCCGGCGGCTTGTCCGGGCGCGGATCCAAGGAGCAATTCCCATGATTCTCATCCTCGGACTCATCATCCTGATCGCCGCTCTCGTTGTCGGCCTGGCCGGAATTTTCGGAAACACCGGTGCAGGGCACGATCTCGGCGTCGGCGGTGATTTCTCGATTTTCGGCTACCACGCCACTGGCTCGACCGGATCTCTCTTTCTGACCGGAATGATCGTCGGAGCCGTGGCCCTCTTGGGCCTCACTCTGGTCATGCTCGGCGCCCGCCGTTCGGCCCGTCGCTCCGCGCAGGCCAGGCGGGAACTCAGGACGTCACGCCGTGAGGCGGCCGTCGTCGACCGCGAGAGCGACGATCTGGTCAAGCAAGGCGACGGCCCCCGCGCCGAGAGCGCTCCGGTGGCCGAGGCCCCGCGCGGTCGAGGCCACTGGTTCGGCCACCGAGCCGCGCCCCGCTGACGGCAGTGGTCCCCAGCGGGCCCCAACCCGCTGACCCGCGCAATCGTGGGGTATAGGCACGTCAGCGGCTCCCCCGGTTCAGCGGCAGTCCCTGCGCATCACACGGGACCGGGCACCGCCGCAACGCGCTGCGCCCCCGGTCCGGAGCGCTGCGATGTTTGTCCTGCCATGCCAGGGGCACGCGCCGGACGGGGGTCCGTCCGCCCCGTCACCATGGAGGTACGAGATCCATGACGTCGTACGGCTACTTCCTGGCATGCGAGGAATTCACCCCGGACCAGCTGCTGGACCAGTCCCGCCGTGCCGCGGACGCCGGCTTCACCCGTCTGGCCATCTCCGACCACTTCCATCCCTGGAACGACGCGCAGGGCAGCAGCCCGCTCGTCTGGTCGATGATCGGAGCCCTGTCCCAGACCGTGGACCTGCCGGTGACCACCCTCGTCACCTGCCCCACCATGCGCCTGCACCCCGCCGTGACGGCCCAGGCCGCCGCCACGTCGAGCCGACTGCTCGAGGGTCGTTTCGCCCTCGGCGTGGGGACCGGCGAAGCACTCAATGAGCATGTCCTCGGCGACCGCTGGCCCTCCTTCGACGAGCGCGCCGACATGCTGGAGGAAGCGGTCGAGGTGATGCGCGAACTCTTCACCGGCCGCCAGATCAGCCACCGCGGCGCGTACTACACGGTCGACAACGCCCGCCTCTACACCACGCCGGTCGGCCGACTGCCCGTCCACGTCTCCGGCTTCGGCCCCAAGGCCGCGGAACTCGCCGGCCGCATCGGCGACGGGTTCGTCACCATGGGCCCCGACCAGGAGGCCATCGGCCGATTCCGGGACGCCGGCGGTGAGGGGAAGCCTGTGATCGGCGGCCTCAAGGTGTGCTGGGACACGGACCGCGACAGGGCCGTGGACACGGCGCACAGGCTGTGGCCCACCGAACACCTCCCCGGCGAGCTCGCCCAAGTCCTCCCGACACCGGCCCATTTCGAGCAGGCGAGCGAACTCGTCACTCCCGATCAGGTGTCGGAGAACGTTCCCTGCGGCGACGACATCGAGGAGCACGTGGCCGCCGTACGCGCCTACGTGGACGCGGGCTTCGAGGAGATGTACGTCGGCCAGATCGGCCCCGGGCAGGAGGCCTTCTTCGCCGCCTACCGCGAGAAGGTACTGCCCGCCCTCGGCGGATGACCGGCCGTGTCCGAGTCCTCGGGCTCGTGCAGGCGCCGACCACCGACCACCCGCACCGGATGTCCCCGATCGGAGGTTCAACCATGCGCGCCACCAAGCCCCCGGCAGACCCAGGGCGGTCCTTCCTCACCGTCTACCTCAACGATCACCTCACGGGCTCGGGTGCCGGCGTACGGCTCGCCCGGCGGATCGCCAAGCGCCACCGCCGCACGGACGCCGGCCCTGACCTGGCGAAGCTCGCGAACCAGATCGACGAGGACCAGCAGAGCCTGCGCAGCGTTATGCGCGCCCTCGGCGTCCCCGTACGACGCGTACATGAGGTCGCGGGCCTGATCGGCGAGACAGTGGGGCGGCTCAAGCCGAACGGGCGCATCGTCCGCCGCTCCCCGCTCAGTGATGTCGTCGAGCTCGAGATGATGCTGCTGGGCGTCGAGGGCAAGGCCGCGTGCTGGCGGGCACTGCGCGATCTCGCCGCCACCGACGAACGCCTGGACGCACCCGACCTCGACCGCCTCCTCGCCCGCGCCGACGAACAGGTCCGCACACTGGACGACCTGCGCCGACGCCACGCGACCGAGGCCTTCGCGAGTATTGACGCCCGCCACAAAGCCGCAATAACTTGAGGCGCTTCGAGACCTTCCTCCGGTCTATAAGCACGCACCGCATGGGTTTCACCCAGGACCGCACCGCGCCCGTCGTCAACACTCTTTCGGGCCCGGTCCGCGGCGTCCTCGAGGACGGTCTGGCCGTGTTCAGGGGCGTGCCGTACGCGGCGCCGCCGGTCGGAGCCCTCCGCTGGCGCCCTGCCAGCCTCATCAGGGATGGCGCGGCACCCTCGACGTGACGGCGTACGGTCCGGGTGCGCCGCAGGCCGTCCGCGAGGGCGACCCGATACTCGGCGGCCATGGCTTCCCGCCCTTCGAGGAGGACTGCCTGACGCTCAACGCGTGGACGCCCGGCACCGACGACGCCCGCCGTCCGGTCCTGGTCTGGATCCACGGGGGCGCCTTCATTTCCGGGTCCGGAGCGATGCCGAACTACTGGGGCGAGACGTTCGCCCGGGGCGGCGACCTGGTGGTGGTGAACCTCAACTACCGGCTCGGACCGCTCGGCCTCCTGTCCTGCGCATCGGACGACGGCACCGAGCACCACAACGTCTGGCCGACCGACCAACTCGCCGCGCTGCGGTGGGTCCGGGAGAACATCGCCGCGTTCGGGGGCGATCCCGACAACGTCACCGTCGCCGGCCAGTCGGCCGGCGCCCTGTCCACGGCGGTGCTCGCGGGCCGTGGGGGTGACGGCCGTCCGTTCCGCCGGGCCATCCTCCAGAGCGTCCCGCTCGCCATGCCCCTCGCCACGCCTGCCGAGTCCCTCGCCCGCACCGCCGCCTGTCTGGAGATCGTGGGCGCGAAGGACGTGGACGAACTGCGGACGATGCCGTGGCCTCGACTGGTCGAGGCCACCGCCGGGCTTCTCACGACCACCATGGAATGGGGACATTGGACGGCTCCGTACATGCCGGTCCTCGACGGCGAGACGGCTGCGCGGCAATATCTCCGGGCTCTGCGCGGCAGCGGTCCGGCGCAGGCGGACATCACCGCTGGTGTCGAGGTGCGGGGGCTCGTCGCCCACCAGCACCTGCTCGGCCAGGTCCACGGTCGCCAGGTCGGCGAAATCAGGGACGAGCACGTTCACGAGGGTCTCGGCCATCTCGATCACGTCCAGGGAAGCGCCGATGCCCGCGGCGACGGCATGGGACAACCCCGTCCGGCGTCGCGCGGCATCTCGCTCCGCTGCCTCCACCGCGGTTTCCGCCGGGGCGACCAGGACAAGCCACTGCGCGTCGGCGTGACGCACGCACCGACCTCTACGCTCTCGGCTGCATCCTGATGCAGATGGCCACGGGGCAGCTGCCCTTCACCGACAGCAACAGAATCCAGTTCCAGCATCAGGCCGAGGCACCCCCGTACCCGAGCCGGCTCAGGCCCGGGCTGCCCGAGAGCCTCGACCGCCTGGTGCTGGAGCTGCTTGCCAAGGATCCTGCGCAGCGGCCCTCCGGAGCGGGAGAGGTGGCGGCGAGGCTGTCCGCCGCGGCGCGGGGCGGCGCCGGGGCCAGGCACCCACGACCGCGTTCCCGACCCCCGCCGCGACCACCCCGCCACCGGTGTACGCCCCCGGTAGGCACGCCCGAGCCCGCTCGCGCCGCACCGCCGGACACCCCCGTACGGGCCATGCTGCGCCGCCGTCTGGAGTCAGTGCTCAGGGACAATCCGTACGCCGTCGACACCGGCCTGGTGGCACTGTTGCGCACCCTCACGGAGGAGCTGGGGGCCGACGACCCCTTGACGGTCGAGGCTGCCTATCGGAAGACCCAGCTGTGGGCCGGCGTCGGCGATCTCGAAATCGTGGTGCCCCGCATGATGCGTGTTCTGGGCCCGGATGACCCGCTGACCGTGGAGGGCCGCCTCCGCCTCGTTCTGGAACTCGCGCACGCCGCGGCCGACGGCAGGAGCCATGCAGCTGAAATGGCCGAGGTCGTCGCCCAAGCGGCCCACGTTCTCGGGGCGAACGATCCGCAGGTCACATGGGCGCGGATCGCTCTGCCACTGCATCTCGCACGTCAAGGCGAGCCGGTCAGGGACGAGTTGGCCCTGCCTTCCGCAGCTCGCGCCGCCCGCGAACGCGAGCAGTTGGAGCCCGTAATGGCCCAGCTTGGACCGTCGGTACCGCTCATAGTCCGGATCCTGGCACGGCGCATCCTGGCCACCGCCGCCTACCGCATGGGCGACTACCCCGCAGCGGCCCGCCACTTCGAGGCGACGGGTCTCGTTCCGGGTGACGAGGTCGTAGCCCATCCGGAGGCTGCCTACTGGTGGGGCGCATCTCTGGGCGAGTCAGGCCACACACAGCAGGCACTGGCGATCCTGCGACCGCTGAGCGAGTCGCTGAAGCGCTCCGCACATCCGCTGCGCGCCGAGGCCCGTGCGGCCGTGAAGAAGTATCGGCGGACACGTGCAGCGACGTCCGTCGAACGACACCGGAACGTGATCACTCGCCGATGGCGTCCGGGCCCGTGAACCCGGCCTGCGCGTCGGGCCGCATTGCCAACCGGCGCGTCCTGTCGATTGGGCCCGGCGGATACGGGATCCCGGAACCTGTCCCGTACGCCTGACCCTGCTCGTTCCCACCAGCTCGGGCAGTTCCCGCCTGGGGATTCTCTCTCGCGCACGGCTGCGTACGTGGTTATCGGCGATCAGCCAGGCCACCTCAGGCTCGGCTGGCCGACGCTCTTCCTGCGGTCTCATCGCCAGGTGTTGGTGTCCACGATCTCGCCTGTCTCCAGGTCGATACGGCCTTGGAAGTCGCCCGCGTTGCGCGTGACCATGACCAGAAGGGGCCGCCCGCCTTGTGGGAAGGCCGTGTAAAAGCCGTGCACGTCGTGCGGGTCCTGCAGCAGGCCGCGCGGCGGGTGCAGCCGGAATCGCTCCGATCCGTCCGCCCGGTAGACCACCGCGTTGTCCGACGGGGTGAAGGGAGCATCATTGATCGCTTCCAGCACCAGGAGCAGCGTCTCGTCACGCTCCCGCCATGCCAGGACGTTCTGGGGCGGTAGATCGTACGACTTCTCGACGTTCCCGGCGGGGCCGCTCCATCGGACCGTGGAATCGCCTGGCGTCCAGTCGACCACGACGTCGGGATCTTCTGGTGATCGTTGTTAGGCTCTGGCGCCTGTTCGCAACGAAGCACGAGGTCCTCGGGGGAGCTTTGGCGAGTGCCACGGAGAAGCCGTTCCTGATGCTTGTCGAGGATGTCTTCTTCCCGAGACAGGGCAGGCTGGTCATGGCGACGGGCCGGATCGAGCGCGGGCGGGTTCGCAAGGGCGACGCGGTGGAACTCGTCGGCTTCGGCGGCGATGCGCTCGCTCATGTGACTGACATCGATATGAGCGGGCTGCGCGTCGACGAGGCCAGTGCGGGCATGAACGTGGGGCTGCTGCTGCCTGGTCCGACGGCAGGCGCAATGGAGCGCGGGCAGGTTCTCGCGGCACCGGGCTCGATCGGCGCACACATCGCGTTCGCTGCGGACATCACGCTGCTGCCGGAGGAACAGGGCGGGGCGGAAGTACTCACCGGGGAGAGCCTCGACTTCTACGTCCGGGCTACTGCAGTGAGAGGCATGGTGACGCTGTCTCCTGAAACGGACGCGCTGCATCCGGTTCACCTGGGTACGGTGACGGTCAAGCTCGAACGGCCCGTCGCTCTTGAGGAGGGCCAGTCGTTCGCCTTCCGCCTCCACGGCCGCGCTGCCGGCTCGGGAATGGTGACCCAGCTCCTGCGCTGAGTCTCATGAACGGATCCACAGCCTGGTGGGGGGAGGCCCCTCATCCGAGTGAAGCCGCCGGGCGGCAAGTCGCGCCCGAAACGAGACTGTGCTCCCACGAGCCTGTGTGGACCACCTCAACTCGACCGCCGTCAGAATGCGGCACGAGCCCCAGGGGACACGGCAGTCGCAGAGAAGAATTTCGCCGCAAGGAACAACCGCGGCCCGGCCTCAAGTAGCGCTGCCGGGTGCGGAGACGGCACGTAGTGCGGCGCGCGCGGCATCGCAGAGTTCGTCGTCCTCTGGGACGGAACGCCAGG